>NZ_JBVVUU010000005.1:0-167750 GCF_056032925.1 Aeribacillus sp. JST-2 | reverse complement strand
CTAATCAAGGAATCGGGTTCATGTCTCCTTTTTTGTTCGGATGTAAATTTATGTTAGTGAATTTGCTCATCTACAGTAAACAAAAAAGATTTTGTCTGGCAAGCTAAAAAATTTTACAGGAGGAGTTTATCCCTCCTTTTGTTTTTTATTAGGTTCTATTCCGATAGTTGGCGAATTTAGGAAGTAGCGAAGTTAAAGCGAATATGGAGAATTTTTTTGCGGGTCTGACGATTTAAGAAGCCGTTTTTTATGCGATTTTTTATGATATTTTATAAAATTTAAATGAACATCATTTTTTCGCTAATTGAAAGGATGTTACGGATGGACATTGTCCGAAAATACCCAAACTCGTTTTTAACGAAAACAAACGGTTTTTTGCAAGGATATTCATACAGCTTAAATCCTTATGTGGGCTGCTCATACGGCTGCCAATATTGTTATGTTCAAAAGCTTCCAGTTGCGATGTTTAAGAAAAAAGAGTGGGGAAAATGGGTTGAAATTAAGGAGGAAAAGCCAAACCAGTTCCTAGGCGAATTGAAGCGAGCCAAAAAAAAAGGCAAAGTGACCATTTTCATGTCATCTTCAACGGATCCATACCAGCCGCTGGAAGCAACAGAATTGAGAACAAGAAGGCTGCTGGAAGTGATGACAGAAATCCCTCCGGACTTTTTATTCATTCAGACGAGAAGCCCTCTTGTCATCAGAGATATAGACCTTTTTCAAAAATTGGGGGATCGGGTGCTTGTCAGCATGACCATTGAAACAGACAGGGAGGACGTTCGCAAAGCTTTTTCTCCGAAGGCGCCGCCCGTTCAAGGCCGAATCGCTTCTTTAAAAAAGCTTTATGAGAAAAACATTCCGACACAAGCAGCGGTTTCGCCTGTATTGCCTTTTTCCCCTCAATTCCCGATGACGTTAAAGGAAGCGACCAACCGTGTTTGTCTCGATGACTTGTTTCTTGGTGATGGTGCGGGAGGAAGGCGTTCAAAAATGCTGGGGCTGTCTTCAAAGTTTTCGCTAATAGGGGAAGAGGATTGGTTTCAACCAGAAACTTTGAAACATGTTAAAAATCAGTTTCGAACCGTTTTTCGAAACGATCAAATATACATCAGCAGGGAGGGTTTCCTCCCTTCTATCGGAGGAATAAAAGGATGATTGATTCCCACATTCATTTGCATCAATATGATCAAAGAACGATTGGAGACAACATTCAAAAATGGCGTGAAGAAGGAATTGATCATGTGGTCGCTGTGTCGACAGATTTAAGAACAACTTATATAACACTTGAACTGAAGCAAAAATACGGGGATTTCATTTTCGCTTGCGCCGGATTCCATCCTGAACAAGAGCCTCCTCAAGAATCGGAATTGATCGAGCTTTTTTCTATAATCAGAGAAAACCAAGATATTTGTGCAATCGGAGAAGTAGGTCTGCCTTATTATGAAAGGAAAAGATTATTGGAAAAATATTCAGAAGAAACGTTTATCGAAATTCTTTGTGAATTTTTAAAATTGTCATCTGATCTGTCGCTTCCCGTTGCATTACATGCTGTCTATGGGGAGGCGGAAAAAGTGCTTCATCTTTTAAGAAAATATCAAGTGAAAAAAGCACATTTTCACTGGTTGAAGGCGCCGTTTTCAACTGTCCGCCAAATTATAGAGAACGGCTATTATGTTTCCGTTACGCCGGAAGTATGCTACCGGCTGCGCGATCAGAAACTTGCTGAACAAATCCCTTTGAACCGGCTGCTTTTGGAAACAGACGGACCTTGGCCTTACAAAGGGCCATTCGAAAATATTAAAACCACTCCAATATTCATAAAGGAAATTGGCAGTCAAATGGCGAAATTAAAAAGAAGGCCGTGGAGTGAAGTGATGAAAGTGACCGCAGACAATGCGAAAAAACTATATTATGATAATGGGGGAAGAACATGAAGTTTGTGACAGCAGAAATTCATGATAGAAAGTTTATCGGGTTAGTTTATGAAAATGAGTATGTCATCGACATCCAAAAAGCGGAGCAAAAGCTTTATGACTCGCAAATCTCGCCATCATCGCTGCAATCATGCATTGAGATGGGAGAAAAGTTCGTCCGCCATGCGGAAGCGCTGTCGGAATGGATTGCGAAGGAACAAGAAAGAGATACGTTTGTTTACCCTCTTTCGTCCATCAAGCTGAAGGCGCCGATTCCAAGACCGAATAAAAACATTTTTTGCGTCGGTAAAAACTACCGTGATCATGCGGTGGAATTGGGTTCAGAGGCTGATATTCCGACCGACTTAATCATTTTTTCGAAAGCGCCGACGACTGTTATCGGCCATGAAGAAGATATTGATCCGCATCTGGATGTTACAAATGAGCTTGATTATGAAGGGGAACTGGCCGTTGTCATCGGAAAAAAAGGGAAAAAAATAAGCGAGGAAGAGGCTTTCGACTATGTTTTTGGTTACACGATTATCAATGATGTGACGGCAAGGGACTTGCAAACGCGCCACAAACAATATTTGCTCGGGAAAAGCTTGGACACTTCTTGTCCAATGGGGCCTTATATCGTACATAAATCAGCCGTTTCCAATCCTGAAGCCATCACAATTGAAACGAAAGTCAACGGGGAAACACGGCAAAAAGCGAGCACAAGCCAAATGATTTTTCCGATTGAGCGAATTATTTCCGTTATTTCCCAAGGAACGACTCTTGAACCGGGGGATATTATTGCAACGGGAACACCTGCTGGGGTAGGAAAAGGGTTCAACCCTCCGAAATTGCTCAAGCCCGGAGATGTTGTTGAGATTTCCATTGAAGGCATCGGAACGTTAAGGAATAAAGTAAGGGAAGCGGATTAATAAAATAGGAAAAAGATGTTAAGGTTTTGTCGATTTCGTGAAATCATTCTGTTTTGAAGTAATATCGCTATGTTTTTGAACCTTCATTTGATAAGATGAATGTGAATTCATAATCAGGAGAAGAGAAAACATTTAGGAGGAACATTCATGACGCATTTGCATATTACATCATGGGTCATCTTGCTCATTTTGTTTTTCATTGCTTTCGCAAAGCCTTCTAAAGGGCTGCAGATGGCAGTTCGCCTCTTTTATTTAATCGTGCTGGCAACGGGGCTCGATCTCATTTTTCGCTTCAAAGTTTTCGGCATAGCACATTACACGGGCGAATATATAGCGAAAATCGTCCTGGCGATCGTGCTGATCGGGCTAATGGAAATGGTCTTGAATAAGAGAAAGAAAAACGAACCGTACAAAGGCATCTGGATCGGTTTTTGGGTTGTGTTGATTCTCGTCATTCTTTTAGGGTTCCGGCTCCCGATCGGATTTTAAAAAACAGCTGTCCATCAGGGCAGCTGTTTTTGACTCAATTGGAACTATTAATCTTTTCCCCTGCTTCATATTTACCGGCTGTGCACAAACAATGATTTACGAAACAGAGCTTGCTACGCATCTTTCCCCGGTACTTAATAAAAATTCAAACCGGTCTTGATCGATCTTTCCCCGCTCAAACAGATGCTGTACGGTGCAAATCGAGGTGGTATGATCGAATATAAATACAGAGGCGCCTTTTATCGGTTTATTTTGCTGCCGGTATAATAATTGATTGTGGCCGAAAACAATATCATAGACCGAGAAGCCGAATACATTTAATTGTTGAACAAATATAAAAAAGCTGTCATCCCCTAGTTCCTCTATAAAGCATTCAAAAGAATACGGAAGCGCTTTGGGAAAACGAATTTTATCTCCTGCCTGTAAATTTAGCGGCACCTCTTCCAATCGATATCCTAGTGCAGAAAAATCCACCCAGTATGCATTTTTAAAGATTTCCAATTTTTGGTCTATCACTTCATCTGGAAAAATGAATTCACCATCTTCGTCATCAATTAAAACCGGTTTTTTTTGAAAATTTTTTACCGTAGCCGTCCGGTAGGATCTTTTCTGAGCTTCTAAAAGACGAAGTTTTTGTTCGGAAATCAATTTTCAACACCCCAACTTGTTTTTATTGAATGTTTTAGACAAAATTTTTTCTTTTTATTCAAAAGATCGGCGGGTAACATTGCACATTTTTCGCATACAATAGCTACATCAGATGTTGGGAGGGGATCTTATGTGTGGAATTGCCGGCTGGGTAAATTTTCAACAATCACTATTCCAAAAAACAGAAATAATGGAAGACATGATTGACACTTTAAGCAAAAGAGGGCCTGATGATACAAATATTTGGGGAAAAAGCCACGTGTTGTTCGGTCATAAAAGGCTTGTTGTCATTGATCCGGAAGGCGGAAGACAGCCGATGACAAAAATGAAGGAAGATAAGGCTTACACGATTTGTTATAACGGAGAACTTTACAATACTGAGGACATTCGCAAAGAATTATTGAAGAAAGGGTATACGTTTCGCGGTCATTCGGATACGGAAGTTCTTTTGACATCATACATGGAGTGGAAAGAGGAATGCGTCCATCATTTAAACGGGATCTACGCCTTTGCCGTTTGGGATTCAAACGAAGAAAAATTATTTTTAGCCCGTGACCGTCTTGGAGTCAAACCGCTCTTTTATTATGAGAAGGACGGTGATTTTCTGTTTGCTTCCGAAATAAAAGCACTTTTAGCCAATCCGGCAATTGATGCTTTGATCGATGAGGAAGGTCTGCAAGAAATTTTTGCATTAGGGCCGTCGACATCGCCCGGTTCAGGCGTTTTTAAAGGCATCAAAGAGCTCAGGCCAGCCCATGCCCTAAGTTTTCACCGAGAAGGCCTAAAAATATGGCGGTATTGGAATGTTGAAAGCAAACCGCATGAAGATTCGTTTGAAGAAACGGTCGAAAAAGTGCGTGTATTATTAACGGACGCCGTCACAAGACAGCTTGTAAGCGATGTCCCGTTATGCACGTTTTTATCAGGAGGATTGGATTCAAGCGCTATTGCGGCAATCGCTTCCAAGGCTTTTCAACAGGAAGGAAAGGGGCGGCTTCATACTTATTCGATTGATTACGAAGGAAATTCCGAATATTTTCAAAAAAATGACTTTCAACCAAATACCGATGCTTATTGGATTCATATAATGACGGATGCTTTTCAAACCGTTCATCATGAATGCATCATGTCTCAGGATGACCTTGTTGCTTATTTAGAGGAAGCGGTCGAAGTGCGTGACCTTCCGGGGATGGCCGATGTTGATTCTTCTTTGCTCTGGTTTTGCCGGCAAATCAAAAAAGATTTTGTCGTCAGTTTATCAGGAGAGTGTGCGGATGAAATTTTCGGCGGTTATCCGTGGTTTTACCGCCCTGACGAATTAGCGAGGGAAGGATTCCCATGGATCCGCTCATTGGAAGAACGCGTCAAGCTGTTAAATGATGCTTGGCGGGACAGATTAAATTTGCAACAATATGCGTTAGAACAATACGAAAAAACGGTTTCGGAAATGCCGCCGCTTGATGGTGAGGGGGAGACGGAGAAAAAACACCGTCAGCTTTTCTATTTAAACATGATTTGGTTCATGGCAACATTGCTTGATCGAAAAGACCGGATGAGCATGGGGGCATCGCTTGAAGTGCGCGTTCCGTTTGCAGACCACAGGCTTGTCGAGTACGTTTGGAATATTCCGTGGAAATGGAAACGATATGGTAATCGGGAAAAAGGCCTTTTGCGGAAAAGTTTAGAAGATATTTTGCCTGAGGAAGTGGTTTACAGGAAAAAAAGCCCTTATCCGAAAACACATCATCCGCAATATACGAAACTTGTGAAAGAAGGTTTGGAACAAGTCCTCGAAAGGAAAGACACGGTTTTATACGAACTGTTCGACAAACAGGCTCTGGTAGATTTAGTAGAAACATATGGCGCATCCTTTAAGCGGCCATGGTTCGGCCAGCTCATGACAGGTCCGCAGCTGTTGGCCTATCTTTGGCAGATCGATATGTGGTTTGAAAAATATCGCATTAATTTGATTTGATCATCTGTAAAACGTAAAACGAGGCATGCATGTGTGTTGCCATGCCTCGAATTTTCGTAAATGAAGACAGAACAAACAAGTTCGGGATGCTGGAAGCTGCGTGTTATAATGTGATTATAACGGAAATCAAATGAAAGGCCATGTAGAACAGAATATAAAAACATGAGGTGGTCATGTGGGAACAGTGGACAGGTACGGGTTGAAAAAAAGCGGATTTTTATAAAATCATTAACATTTTCAAAAATATTCTTCCAATGTCCGGAAAATTATTTTGTTTGGCTCAAGCGTCCGATATTGATCTTGCAGTTAAATTCCGTAAAGATGATGGTATATTATTTTTAATCCAAGCAGATCTTTCTGAAGCGAATCTAATTTACAAATGTGATATGATAAATTATGGAAAAATACATAGATCAAGAAGGAAGCGCTATTTTTTTAACGAACGAAAAAGGAGAGGCTTTCGTGAATATAAATAAAGTTATGGATAAATGGATTGATTTTTGAAAGAGCGCTGCAGAAACTGCTGGAAAGTGTGGAGCGCGATGCCAGCGGGGATGATCTTGTGCGGGACGGGGTGATTCAAAGATTTGAATTTACTTTTCGTAGAAATTAATGAAGGTTTATTTAGAATTTAACGGGGTCTTGCAAGCTACGAGTCCAAGAAGCGCTATTCGCGAGGCGTTTCAGGAAGGTCTCATCGGAAATGGCGACAAATGGATTTAAATGCTTGAGGATCGCAACCGAATATCACATATATATGATGAGGAAATTGCAAGCGCAATATATGATAAAAACATACGCAACACTGCTTGCCGATTTTGCGGAGGAGATGAAGAGCCGGATTTATAATGAAAAGGAATGATTGAACCATGGTCATAAGGAGGATTTTGCCTAGTGAAAAAAGGATTTGGATTTATTTTTGCTTTTTTATTGATTTCTTTTTTTTCAGTGGCCGTACATGCTGAAAACTTGCAGGATGATGCCATTTATCATGTAGCGGTTGACCGTTTTTACAATGGAACGACAGCCAATGACGGTGAAAATCAAAATGGCAATCTTGAACATTTTTTGGGCGGAGATTTGCAAGGAGTGTCGCAAAAGCTTGATTATATAAAAGGAATGGGTTTTACGGTCGTTTCGTTATCGCCGATCTTTCAAAATGAGGCCAACGGCTACCACGGAAGATGGGTGAAAGACTTTAAAAAAGTGGACGAGCATTTTGGAACAATGCAAGATTTAAAAATGCTGATAAAAGAAGCGCATAAGCGGGATTTAAAGGTCATGATCGATTTTGTTTTTGAAACAGGGCCGAATCATCCTTGGCTTTCCGACCCGGCAAAAAAGAATTGGTTTATAAAAGAGAGTACAATGTTCGACACATCACAACCTGATGTTCAAACATTTTTGCTGGATGTCGCAAAATGGTGGATAAAGGAAGCAGATATTGACGGTTTTCGGCTTATCAATGCTGAGCAAGCCCAGCCTGATTTTTGGAAGACGTTTTGTCAAGAAGTGAAAACAATGAAGGAAAATTTCTTTATTGTGGCGGATATTGGCGATGCAGATCCAAATACATATCAACAAACCGGTTTTGATGCCGTGATGAACGAATCATTTGCACTTAGAACCCAGCAGGCATTTTCCAAAAAGGATGCATCCCTTTCACAACTGCCCAATTTCACTTCCGCAAAAGTGCCTGTTGTTTCATTTATCGATGACGAGGATATTGTCCGCTTGACCCGAAAAGCTGCTGATAACAAGGAATATCCTCCTACAAGATTAAGGCTGGCGCTCCTGTATTTATATGCGACGCCGACTATTCCTTTTGTTAATTACGGGACAGAAATTGCCTTAAATGGGGGAAAAGGTGCAGAAAATGATTTGATGATGGATTTCCGAACAAGCACGGAATTAGTCGAATATATCACAAGTTTGGCAGAAATTCGCAAGCTGTTATCTCCGATAAGGGAAAGCGAATTCCGTGTGCTATATGACAAAAACGGAATGCTTGTTTACACATTGACGAATGACCATCAAACCGCTGTTGTGGCTATCAACAATACTTCCAAAACGCAAAAAGCAATGATCGGTTTTCAAGATTTGCCTGAAAATCAAGAACTGCGAGGCTTTTTAAAAGGCGGAAGCATTCCGAGCGAAGAAGAGGGCTACCCCATTATTTTGGAGCGGGAAACGGCTGAAATTTTTAAGCTTGATGAAAAACGGGGGGCAAGCATGCCTTTCATTGCAATGATCATCAGCATTCCTATATTATTTATCATTTTTTTATATGCGGCCAATAAAAGAGGGAAAAGAAAGCAGCCATCGTAATAGGTAGTTTACGGGCTTGCGCGGATTGGCGTAAAAAGGGAGATGCTCTATGCGGACGCCCCATTTTTTTTAGAGCGCCAATCCTTCTTTCTTCCTAAACGATAAAGGCTATGTTTTCTCATTATTTTTCCTAATCTGTAAATATGCCGATCCTTTTCCTCAATGTGCTGTTCTTCATCCTATTACGGGATGAAACAAATGATTGATTCTTCTCGCATTTCCACGATTTCACCTGCAAATTTTGCTTTTTAGAAATACATAATTTTTTCCAGATGATATGATTCTAATGCAATCATTCATGATTTTGAGAACGAAGAAAAATGGTTAGTAGCAAAATCCAAATGGCTTTTAGGGAAAAAAAGACAAGCGTTTGTTTTTTTCATTTATTTAATGAAGATTCTTTATAAGGAATTTTCTGTATATTCCATAGGCAAGTGGAATTTATTGTTTTTTAGCTGATTTTATATTATAAATGGTTAAGATTAATGTTAAAAGCCTGCAGATTAAGACAATGATGGGCATAGATTGAACCCTGTTTTTAAACAGTTTGTATACGCCGTATCCTATTAAAAAAATTGAATATACTTAATAGATTGCTTGTTCTCAAAAACGTTCCCCCAATATATATAATTAAAAAATGAAGTAGTTTTCTAAATTTTTTAAAAATAAGAAATTCTTCCATAAAATTATCATATTTCAATCAGAAAAGCAATTATGAAATTCATTCCCTTAAAAAAAGAATAATCATTTCGATCAACACAAATATGAAAGCGTTTTATTTGGCGATTTTTAATAATGAAACATTCGCAGTTGTTGTAGAGCCATCGGATCATATTGGAGAAGCAGAACGTATATAGAAACCAAATCTTACACGTTGTTTGATTTTTATCAAATTAACAAAAAATTGCGTTTCCTAAGTGATCTTCCTAAACCAAAAAAAGACTAAGTGCTAAATAATTACGAGTACTTTAGGCTGATATAGAAAGGAATTTTCATTATGCTCTCTCGTTTAAGCAAATGGAACACATTGAGAAACCAATTGTTGGCAGTGTACTTATTTGTAATGGTCATCGTGTTGCTGATTGTAGGCGTCCTGACGCTTAATCAAGTATCTACATTGATCCAAAATAATGCAAAACAGCAAATCCAGCAGGTTGCGCTAGAATCTAGCGGAAGATTTGAATCACTATATGAACAAATTAATATGAATTCAAAACTCGTAATTACGAATAATGATGTCCAAAATCTATTAACAATGGCAAATGAAGGGAAACAAGTATCATTTGGTGAAATGCAAAGATTAATGCGCATAGTAAACACGATTCAAGCGAATACAGATGGAATTTTTTCATTTGAAATTTACACAAAAAAAGAAAATCGGATCATACCGTTAGAAGATGCAAGTTTAAGAACACGGATTAATAACAAATGGATTAAATTAGCCGACGAAGCGAAAGGGGAGCTTGTATGGATAGGCAAAGACCCAAAGGATTCCAATTATTTTCTGGCCATTAGAAGAATGAATTTGATGCAGCGTTCTTATTCGAACGGCGGCTATTTGCTCATTAGAATTTATCAGGATTATTTTGAATTTCCGGAAAAAGAAAGCCCGAACCATACAAATCAATTTTCCATTCTTTTAGATAAACAATTGCAACCGATTATCACAGATTTTGGTGGAAATGTTCAGTCTATTCTAAATAAAAATAAATCTATTGTTCATTTTGCTGATAAGGATTGGCTGGTAACGAAGCAATCATCCACAATCACTGGTTGGACAGTTGTTATATTAAGTCCTGTCAGCGCTCTTACCAAAGGAATTACCGTTATACGAACGGGCATCGTTGTATCAGGGGTAATTGGATTCGTGATTTTCTTTGTTTGTTCATTATTTCTATCAACTGTAATTACAAAACCAATCGTCAATCTAACAGAAACGATGCAACGAGCCAGCAAAGGTTCACTAACAATGAACCCAGAAATCTTTTCCACGAAAGAAATCAAAGAATTAAATAGCACGTATAATAAACTAGTCAAGGAAACGAATCATTTGATAAAAATGGTATATGAAAAAGAATTGATCCGAAGCCGCAGTGAATTAAAGGCTCTGCAAGCGCAAATTAATCCGCATTTTCTATTTAATACATTGGATGCACTCTATTGGTCGCTAATGGAAAAAAATGAAGAGGAATTATCGGAACTTGTCTTAGCAATGTCAGACTTGTTTAGATACACGATTACAAAACATACTGATGATGAATGGGTGTTTATTAAAGATGAAATTAAACATATTGAAGATTATTTGGAAATTATGAAAATGCGGTTTGGCGACCGTTTGAACTGGCAAGTATCGCTCCCAAAAGAGTGGGAGAATGTCAAGATTCCTAAACTATTAATTCAACCACTGGTTGAAAACGCTGTTCTGCATGGTGCGGGGAATAAAATTGGTGAATGCACCATTTCCGTTTCCATTCAGTTGGCACAAGATCCAAAATATTTGCAAGTAATTGTGGAAGATGATGGTTCGGGGATTGATCAAGATAAGTTAAAATCAATTATTGACTCAATGGAAAAGGGCGGATTAATCTCTGACAATGGAGAAGGAATGGCCATTTCTAATGTCAATAAAAGACTGCAGCTCTTTTATCAGGAGAAATGGAGAAAAGGTCTCACGATTAAAAGCAAGTTGCATAAAGGAACATATATTTCATTTGAAATACCAATTGACAGGGGGAAAGTGGATGTATGAAAAAACAATTTTAATTGTCGATGATGAACCGAGAACAACCCACGGGATTAAAAAGACTTTGGAGGCTTGGGCAAACGGAAAGCTTCAAATTCTTACAGCTGAAAACGGAGAAGAAGCTATCAATGTCATTCAACAACAAAAGATCGACATTTTGATGACAGATATTCGAATGCCTGAAATTTCAGGGATTCAATTATTAAAAGCGATAAAAAAGAAAAATCATTTCCCAGTGGTTATTTTCATCTCTGCTTATCCAGAATTTGAGTATGCACAAGAAGCCCTTCGATTAGGTGTGGTGAACTATTTGCTCAAACCGATAAGCAAAGGAAAGGTAATTGAAGCCGTCAAAGAAGCTGTTACTCTGGCGGAGAAACAGGAGAGAGCGGAGATTATTGAAAGAATTGTTGACGATAAACTGATCGATGCTAATAAAAAAAGTCAATATACCCGGGAACCTGTTCGAGAGGCTATGTATTATATAGATAGCCATTTGCATAAAGAGTTAACATTAAAGGAAGTTGCAGACTATGTTCACTTGAATCCAAGCTATTTTAGCGTACTTTTCAAGGAACAAGTAAAGCTTACATTCAGTGAATACCTGACCAGAAGAAGAATTCAACATGCAAAAGAATTGCTCATTTCTACAAAATTGCCAATTGGAATTATAGCAGAAAAATCAGGCTACAAAACGACTAAGTATTTTATAAAGATATTTAAGAGATTAGAGGGAATGACGCCGAGCGCTTATCGTAAAAAGCAAAAATGAAAGGGTTTTCTAAAAAAAGGAGAATTTTTTCTAATCATTGTTGCCTTTCACCCACTTAGTTTATCAGATAAACTTATTATAAAATTATTAAGAGATTGAACTAAGGAGGTACTTTCATTGTTGAATAAGAAAGCGATTTCAACATTCATGACGATTGCATTGATTTTCGTTGTATTGTTGGCAGGATGTTCTTCATCATCGAGTTCGTCCAATAAGGATTCAGGTGAAGGCAAAACGGTCATCAAATTTATGCATCTGTGGCCGGAGGGCAGTTCAAATGCACAGTATAAAATTGTTGACAGCATCATTAAAGATTATGAGAAAGAACACTCTAATGTAAAAATAGAAACAGAAATTTTAGGGCCTGACCAATATCGGGATAAGATAAAAGTTCTGGCAGCTTCCAATGAATTGCCGGATGTTGGCATGACTTGGTCGGAAGGTTTTTTAAAACCGTATGTTGAAGGGAATATGTTTGCTCCGTTGGATGATGTGATTGAACGCAGCGGCCTTAAAGATTCTTTTATACCGGGTGTAAAAGAAGCATATGCGGTGGATGGCAAAACTTATGCATTACCGCTTGAAATGAATGTTTCATATGTGTTTTACAATAAAGAAATATTCAAAAAATATCATCTTGATGTACCAAATACATATGAAGATTTCAAAAAGATTGTCAAAACGCTTGTCGATCATAACGTTGTTCCTGTCACAGTCGGCAATAAAGAAGGCTGGCCTGGATCGTTATGGTGGATGTACCTCGTTGACCGTATCGGCGGCCCTGATGTTTTAACGAATGCTGTCGATCGCAAAGCCAGTTTTGAAGATCCGGCATTAGTGAAAGCAGCTGAAGAAATTCAAAAACTCGTTGATATGGGAGCGTTTGTCAAAGGCAATACAGGTTTATCCAATGATGAAGCAAAAGGTTACTTTATGAACGAGCAAGCGGCAATGTTTTTAACAGCAACTTGGGAATTGCCAAACTATACAACAAGTCCTGATGTTTCTCAAGAATTTAAAGATAAGGTAGGTTATTTCAAATTCCCTGTTTATGAAGGCGGAAAAAGTGACACAAGCAGTTACGTCGGCGGTCCGGGTGTAGGTTTATTTGTTGCTGAAGAATCTCCAGTTAAGGAGCAAGCGAAAGATTTTGTCAGCTATTTTGTGAAAAAATGGGGAGAAAAATCAGTTACGGAAGCTGGTGTTATTCCGGGAACAAAAGTTGATCCGTCAGGCAAGGATCTTCACCAGATGTACGTTGACGTTCTGAACGATTTAAACAATGCATCAAATGTAACCACGTATGTCGATGTTCAAATGAGCCCAAGTGTTTCAGATCTGCACCATAACATGATTACGGCTTTGTTTGGAAAACAAGTCACCCCGGAAAAATTCTGCCGCAAACAGGAACAGGCGCTGAAAGAGGAAGAAAAATAAATATTTATCGGGAAGGGTATATGGCTCATATGCCCTTCTTAATTATAAGGAAGGAGCATAAGTCATGAAAAACATGATGTCTAACAAGGTTGTCATAGCTTTTTATGTACTTCCTTCATTGATCCTTATCACGTTCCTCATTTTTATTCCAATTGTCATGACAGGGTACTATGGGTTGATGGAATGGGACGGCATTGGCAAAATGAAGTTTATCGGGTTGGAAAATTATATTCGGTTAATTCATGATGATTTGTTTTGGTCCAGCACTTACCACTCCTTTTTGTTGGGAATCTTTTCTACTGTTTGCTTAGTCTTTTATTTGATTATATCACTTATATTAGCCAGCAAAATAAAAGGTGCCGATTTACTGCGGAAAATTTACTTAATCCCAATGTTATTATCCTCTGTTGCGATTGCGCAACTTTGGTTGAAAATATTTGATCCAACGAATGGTATGATGAACAAGTTTCTTACAATATTTGGAGTTGACAATCCGCCTGCGTGGTTATCAGAACCTAAGATTGTGTTGTACGCCATATTTGTTCCAATTGTTTGGCAATATGCCGGTTTTTATATCATTATTTACTATGCAGCATTAAAAAATGTTCCCGAGGAGCTCATAGAAGCAGCTAGAATCGATGGTGCCAATCCGTTGCAAATTGCTTATAAAATAAAATGGCCTCTTATCTCCGGGGTATTCAAAGTGACAATAGTGCTGGCACTCGTAGGTTCATTAAAATATTTTGATTTAATTTATGTTATGACTGGCGGTGGTCCAAACGGGGCTAGTGAAGTGATGGCTTCCTATATGTACAATGAAGCATTCAAAAAGTATCATTTTGGATATGGAAGCGCCATTGGATTTGCCCTGTTGGTCATTTGCCTTGTTATGACGTGGTTCATCCGTAGGCTGACAGCATCTAATGACAATGTACATTATTAAAGGGAGGGAAAAAGATGAGTAAAGTTGAAACGGAAAAACATTCAACAGTCAATCTGCTATCCTTACGCCAAACCAACCATTCTTTTGCGAAACGGATAGGATTTGGCCTCTTATATCTAATATTAAGTATAATAGCGATTTTCCAGATATATCCATTAATATGGTTGTTTTTTTTCTCGCTGAAAACGAATCAAGAAGTTTTTGGAATGTCCCCATTTGCTTTGCCAAAAGATCCTCAATGGGGGAACTATCTGAAAGTTTGGACTCAAGGAAATATTAACGTTTACTTTTTTAATAGTGTTTGGTACACGCTGACAGCTGTTTTGCTTACAGTGATTTTAGCTAGCTTTGTAACTTTCGCAATTACACGTATGCATTGGAAACTGAACAAGCTTATTCTTGGATTATTCATGATCGGACTAATGATTCCTATTCATTCAACATTAATCCCATTATTTGGATTTTTCAAAAAGTTGAATTTAGTGGATAATCCCATATCCATTATTTTGACCTATACCGCCTTTAACTTGCCGCTCACGATCATGATTTTACTGGGATTTTATCAGACGCTTCCGCGTGAGATTGAAGAGGCAGCTGTTATGGATGGATGTTCCATTAACCGCATATTTTTTCAAATTACGCTTCCGATGACAACGCCAGTTTTAGCCACAACGATTATCATTAATATGATATACAATTGGAATGAATTTGTGTTTGTCAACACATTTATAAGTTCTGAAAAATGGAAAACGTTAACAGTTGGCATTAATAATTTTGTCGGCCAGTATTTGACGGATTGGGGTTCGATTGGCGCAAGCTTAATGATTAGTATCATTCCAATTTTAATCGCCTTTTTGCTTTTAAGCAATCGAATTGTTGAAGGAATTGCGGCTGGTTCCATAAAGGGATAAAAATTATTTAGGGGGAAAGTAAAAATGGTAGCTGCAGGTATTATTCATCACGTTAATACGTCCCATAAAGTTATCGCTATTACATTCGATGATGGACCTAATCCTCTTTATACTCCGAAAGTGTTAGAGATTTTTAGAGGAGTGTCCGGAAAAGCAACGTTTTTTATGATTGGTCAAAAAATGATTGAACACCCCGAAATTGTAAAAGCAGTTTCGAATGAGTTGCACGAAATAGGAAATCATACATATTCACACATTAAGTTAACTCAGTTAAGCACTACTGATTGTCTAAATGAAATGAGACGTACTGATCAAATTATTAAGGATTTGACTGGAATGAAGCCAACTGCCTTCCGCCCACCATATTTTGATTATAATGATAAAATTGTTTCTTTAACTGAACGTTTGGGTTATAAAATCATCGGTGCGCTCAATACGGATGCGTTGGATTGGGAACAGCCAGGAGTCGATTATATATTATCAAAAACACGCCAGCATATAAAAAATGGCAGCATCCTTATTTTTCATGATGGATACGGAGATCGTTCGCAAACGATAGAAGCTGTTAGAAAACTTGTCATTGAGTTGAAAACGGAAGGTTATCGACTCATTACTGTGAGCGAGTTATTAAGCCTGGCTGATCGTTGATAAATGCATTTCTTTCTAGATCATATCAGACAACCGCTTATTTAATGGGTTTTCAAATTGGCATTAAGGAGTTCATGCCTTCATTAACGAGGACAAAGGCTTTGGTGTAATGCGGGATTATTTTTTTCATAATGGTAGGGTTTCGTATGCACAATTTTTTCATCTATAAAACAATGAAGGCGATAGATGAGCTAACGTATGCATTAAAAAGTGCTGTACAAAACAGGTTCTTTTTCTCTTGCTCAAATTATTAATCTACATTATTGATTCATAAAACAGGATCACTTCTTTATACCTTGCAAAGAAGTGATCCTGTATTTTCCGGCATTTTAATTTTGATGAAGAAATTTCACGCAAACAGGATCAGGAACGGAAATTTCGGATGGCAAGCGTGTCAATTTGCCTGTTTCAGGATTGCGTTCAAATAAGACGGCGTTGCTTGATTCTTGGTTTGTGGTGATGACAAATTTTTCTGTCGGATCGAGGACAAAGTCTCTTGGCCAATGGCCGCCAGTGCTTGTCCATTCAACAAACTCAAGCTTCCCTCCGTCATTTTCCACCTTGAAAACAGCGATGCTGTCATGGCCGCGGTTAGCTGCATAAACGAACTTGCCGTCGGAAGAAATATGAATGGCGCTGCCTTGGCTGTTTGCTGTAAAATCTTCCGGAATGGTTGGGATGTATTGCAGCTCTTGAAAGCTTCCTTCTTCAGCATTATAAGAAAGAACGATCACTTCATTGCTTAATTCTGTCATCACGTAAGCGAATTTTCCGTTCGGATGAAAGACGATGTGGCGCGGGCCGCTTCCTGGTTTTACAGAAAGGCTGCTCACCTTCTTTAAAACTCCTTGATCGAATGAATAGGTAATAATCTGGTCAATTCCTAAATCAACAGCTACCACATATTTTTCATCTGGTGTAAACCCCGAATAGTGGGCGTGCGATTTTTCTTGCCTTTCAGGATGAGGGCCTGAACCTGTATGTTTGGCTTCGCTTGCCGCTGGATTTGCGCTTTTGTCTTCATTTAATAAGTAAGATTCGATTGTTCCGCGATGGTAATTGGCGGTGACGACGAGATTGTTAGCTTGATTGACGCTGACATGGCATGGAGACGGTCCTTCCGTCACTTGGCGGTTGATGCTTTGCAGATCGCCTGTTTGTCGGTCAATCGAAAATACAGCAAGACCCCCTGAATTTCCGTCTTTTACAACCGAATACAAATTTTGATTGTCGGCGGAGATGGCGACATATGTCGGATTGTCAAGTTCTGCCGCAGCTTGCGCCTCACCAAGCTGTTTGTTTTCAAGATCCAATGTAAATTTGTAAATGCCTTTGCTTTTGCCTTTCGTATATGTACCGATATAACCGATGATTGGATTTGCCACGAAACATGCTCCTTTCAAATATGCTTTTCCAAAATTATATCATAGAAATCCCTCTCTTTTTCCCTTTTAAAATGAATGGAAATTATACAAAAATTTACAAAAAATTTAAACTCCCTAAATATTTCGACATTAAAATGGTAACAGTTTAAAATTTTTAAGGAGGGAGTTTTGTTTGAAAAAAAGAAAGAGACGCTCTATGCTGGCAGGAGTCTCCGCTGTTTTGCTTGTTCTTGTTTCCGTGTTAACACCGATACATACGTATGCAACAGCAACAGTTGCAGGAGACTCCGAGCAGCAGATGGAGGAACAAGCGAAATCAACGGATAAACCAAATCAAGAACAACCGCTTCATCAAAAGGACAGCGAGCCAAATGTTGAAGAAAACAACTCTCAGCAAAACGACGTTCAACAGGATAAAAGGGATGAAGGACAGCTTGATGCAGCAAATGAAGAAGTGAAAGAACCTGCAAAGGAAGGGGAAAATCCAACTTCCCCGGCTAATGAAAGCGAACAAAAGCAGCAAGAAAATGCTGATACAGTTCCTGAAACTTCTAAACAAGAACCGGAAGCCAATTCATTAACTAACCCCCAGCTTGAACAACAATCGGTTCAGCCATTGGAAATCATCCATCAGCCGCCGGCAGCCATCCAAAAAGGCCAGCCGCTTAAAATTGATGCGGAAGGAAAAGATGTTGCGGAGTTGACACTGTTTTATCGTACAGCACCGGGTATGCTTGTGAAAAGCATGAAAATGGAGAAAATAAATGATACAACCTTTACGGCAACTGTACCAGAAAGCGATTTATGGTCTTATGCTTTTACTTATTGGTTTGAAGGGAAAAATGAGACAGAAACGGCAAGACTTCCAAAAAATCCGTCTGAAACCTTTTCAGTAGCCATTCAACAAAATGAGGAACCGGATTATCAAAAAATCCCGAAAATCTTAATCACCGAACTTGCTCCTGATACGTCAAATGTCGGAAGTGCTGACGGATATGAATTTATTGAGCTTTACAACAATTCCAACAAGCCGATTGAATTGCGAAATTATGAACTGCATTATCAATATCCGGGCACAACAAAAGCCGATCAAGTTTTTCAATTTTCGGGCAATCATGTGATAGCTCCGCAAAAAACTTTCATTCTCTGGGTGAAAAACAGTTTTAATCAATCTTTAGGATTGGATGATTTTAATCAATTTTACGAAACGGATTTGAAAGAAAATGAAGTCCAAGCCTTGTCATTTGATGGAATGGCCAACAGCGGAGTCCGGGCATTAGCTGTTTATTCCAAGGACGGTTCATTAGTATCTGCAGCAGCATATAATGACGGAGCAGATGATGTAGAAAGAGATAAAGGAATTATTTACCAATTTACGGAAGGGACGGCAATGAAAAAAATTGGCTTAAGTGAAAAAGCCAATCCGGGTGCATTGATCGAAGGGCAAGTGCCGAAGACACCTGTCATCATTGAAGAACCTGATGACAAGGAAGCTCCTGTCATTACGCATCAGCCGATTTCAGAATGGAAAAGCGAAGAACCATTAACCGTAAAAGCTTCAGTTACAGATAATAAACAAGTCCGTTATGTCACATTATTTTATAAATTGACGGAAAATGAAGCATACAAATCGGTTCAAATGGCTGAAAACGGAAATCAAAATGAATATGCGGCGGCGATTCCCAGTGCAGACATGTGGGGAAGCGAACTCCTCTATTACATAGAGGCATCAGATGGAACAAACACGGTTAAAACCGAGGAATACCATGTTCAACTTAAAGCTCCCAATGTTGATTATCAAAAAGTGCCAAAACTTCTCATCACTGAAGTAGTTCCGGACAGCGCCAATATAAACGGATTGGACGGTTATGAATTTATTGAAATTTATAATAATACTAATCAAACCATTGACTTTAAAGATTATAAGATTCGCTATCGCTATCCACAGGAAGGAGCAGAATCCGATCTCATTTGGGGACCTCCTAATGATGATCAATCACTGCAAATTCCTTCAGGTGGGACGCTTGTATTTTGGATTATCAATCAAGGGAATGCCTCGTTGGCAGTTGAAGATTTTAACAAACATTACGGTGTTTCGTTAGAAGAGAACAAAAACATTGTGAAAATTTATAATAACGGGATGGCCAACAGCAGTGCGAGATCATTGGTAATTGCCACAAACAGCGGAAAAGAAATTTCTGTTGCTCATTACAACGATCAAGTAAATGTTGATGATACAAAAGCGGACAAAGGGATTTTATACAAATATCCTGCAGATGGAAGCAATATAATGCAAAAAATTAGTGCCGGCGTGGAGGCGGCAACACCCGGATCGGTAATAGACGGACAGACTCCGAAAGGGAAAGTAACGGTTCCGGCCGATTCAATGGCGCCAACTATTGAAAATTTAACAAATGCTGAAAAAGCCATGGAAACGGATAATATTTTCATCAAAGCGGAAGTAAAAGATAATATCGAAATCAAAACCGTTTCTTTATACTATCGGACAAAACCGCAAGAACCATTTAAGAAAGTGAATTTAGAAGAGAACTATAATTCGAGATTATATGAACATACGATTTATTCGCCTGAATTAATTGGGAAAAATATAGTTGAGTATTATTTTGTCGCTGGCGATGGGACGAATATCCAAGAGTCTCCTCATTTTACGGTTCAAATTGAAAGTGCAAATAAGAAGCAGGGCTTGCGGTTAAACGTAGAAAACGGGCAAATTGTTTCTAAAGAAACCGTTGTGAAGGCAACAGGCGATCTTACACCTGAGGAGCTTTCCTTATACATTGACGGAACAAAACAAACAAACACATTCCGTACAATTGAATCCGACGTTTATTTTGCCTTTGATGTTCGGAAAACGAATCTTTATTTTCAAAACGGTGTGACGATCGGTAATGACATTTTGCGGATTTTCGATGACACCATTAATCAATATACAACAATTACGGTTCCGGTTTCGCCGGAAAGGCTGAAAATCGGGGAAGATTTATCAATTGCGATCAGGGCAGGCACAAAGGTCAGTCCGTTTGATGAAACATCTGAAGAAAATCGAGATGATTTTTATGTGAAAAATGTGCGCTTAGTTTTATCTGACGGCACGACGCTATACAGCAGCGAGCATCAAGATCCCGAACAGGAGATTTCCGTCGGCGACAGTGCCGGATTAAGCCCGGTTGTCGAATTTACGTTCGATATTCCGGATGAAAAATTTACATCCCTCGGCTACTTGTGGAACAGCGTAAATGAAGAAGACGGCGAGCATGAAGTGAAAGCAGTAGATCAAAAAGGGAATGAAGTGAAATCGACCGTTATTGTCGATAACTCAAAGCCAATCATCAAACCAACGATTGAAGAAGGAAAAAAATATAAAGGATCTTTCGTGATTGATGCTGAAATCCAAGATAAATGGAGTAAAATTAGGTCGATCACGGCCAAATTAGATGATCAATATATCGATCTTCCATTTGCCGCTTCATCAGCACAGCTCGCACCCGGCAAACATCAACTTGTCATTACAGCTATTGATGAGGCAGGCAATGAAGGAAAAAGCGAAGTCACTTTCTATACAGTGGATGAACATCCGCTCTTACCTGATTTTTCCGATACAGATGAGGACGCTTTAAATGCTAAATTGTCCGTGAGAGTGATGGATCCGACAAAGGACGATCTTGATGTATCTTTCTTCCAAGCTTTTCAGTATAAAGCATCAGATGAAGAACATGTAGATATTTTGCAAAATGCCTCTGATACAGAACCGCCTGCAGGATTTCAAGTTGAAGGCGAAAAAGTTCTTTCGAAAGATGAACGCGGGAAGTTGGAAAATGCAGATGGCGAGGCGCTTGCCACAACATCGACTGAGCAGTTTCCGTATCATCGATTCAACGTTACCGTTGATCAAAAAGTTGATGAAAATGATGAAATAGAACTTATTTGGAACGGTTCTTCATTGCCGGGACGAAAAGTGACGATGTATGCCTGGAACGTTGCGGAAAATAAATGGGCGGAAGTTGCTACACAAATTGCCGGTGAAGAAAGCTTTCAATTAAAAGGCAGCGTAATTGCGAAAGACTATGTGAAAGACCAAAAGGTGAGCGTGATCGTTCAAGACCAAATTGCGCAAACAGCAGATTATGATTATACGTTTGTATGGATGAGCGACACGCAATATTATTCGGAAAGCTATCCCCACATTTATCAAAAACAAGTCGAATGGATTCGAGATCAAAAAGACAATCTTAATATCGAGTATGTATTTCATACGGGTGATCTAGTCGATGAAGCTGATGATCATAAACAATGGGCTGTAGCTGATCAAGCCATGAAAGTGCTTGATGATGCAGGAGTCAGATACGGAGTTCTAGCCGGCAATCACGATGTCGGCCATAAAGACGGAAACTACAACAATTATTATCAATATTTCGGCGAAAATCGGTTTGCAGGTCGTGACTATTATGGAGGGTCTTATCAAAACAACCGCGGCCACTATGATTTAATTTCGGCGAACGGAAATGATTACATCATGGTGTATATGGGCTGGGGCATTACAGATGAAGATTTGGACTGGATGAATTCGGTTCTTGAAAAGTATCCGGATCGGAAAGCAATTTTAGCATTCCATGAATATTTGCTTGTCAGCGGAAACCGCAGCCCGATTGGGAATCAAATTTTTGAAAAAGTGGTGAAACCGAACAAAAATGTGATGGCGGTATTATGCGGACATTATCATGACAGCGAGACATTAGTCGATGAGATTGACGATGACGGGGATGGAGCGCCTGATCGAAAAGTTTATCAAATACTTGCGGATTATCAAGGCGGTCCAGAGGGCGGCCAAGGCTACATCCGTTTGCTGCATTTCAATACAGATACGAACCAAATTTATGTGAAAACATATTCGCCTTATTTAGACGACTACAATTTTTACGAACCGGATCAGTATCCAGGAAAAGATGAGTTTATCATTGAAACCGATTTAGAGCCGCAAGAGAAAAAAGTAGCGACTGATTCTTTTGTTGTCAACGTCTATACCGACAACTTGATCGGCAAAGTCGAAAACGTTCCGAGCGGCGAAGTGGCCTCTGTCATGTGGCATGATTTAGAGCCAAACCAAGTTTACTATTGGTACACGGAAGCGGAAGATCAATTTGGCGGCAAAACGCGCTCACCGATCTGGTCTTTCCAAACAAAAGAAGGAGAAATTATTCCTAATCCTTCTGATCCGGGAGCAGGCGGACAAGATCCGGAAAGAGACAATGGGGACAACGGCGGCAAAGACAATAAAACACCTTCCGAGAGCGGAGGCAAAGAAGAGGATCAAGATCATTCGGGTAACGAAGAAGAGAATGGCAGCGAAAACAATATCGGCGGATCAGGCGGCACAAATAATCCTTCTGGTACGGATGGAACGAATTTTGAACAGGTGAGTGAGAATCAAGCTTCGGCATCACTTCCGGATACAGCAGCAAACATGTATCGCTGGCTGTTGTTGGGCATGCTGCTAATAGCAATGGGGATGATGTTAAAGATTCGTCAGCGGCAAGCTATTTACAAATAAAATAGCCAAACCCCCAAAGCCCACATGTTTTGGATGTTTCTTTCTGAATTTTATCCATTGAAATATTATAAAAGAGAAGGGAAAAAAATAGCCCTTCTCTTTTTTTCCGCAATTTACCCACGTAATTAAAAATCTTTCTCATTCTGATAATTATTATGTAAAATCACACTTCCAGCTCAGCGAACTTAGACTCCGGCCAATCAAACCGCTTCCTTTTTACAAAAAATTCAGGACTAAATCCTGATAATAAGAAAAATGCTGAAATATCAACGTTCAACTTTTTAAAATTTCCATACAAAGAATCAATATCATCCGTTTACAATCGTGCCGCCGTTTACGTGAAGAATTTGCCCTGTCATATAAGTAGAATCGCCGCTAGCTAAATACACATAAGCAGGTGCAACTTCAACCGGCTGCCCCGGGCGCTTCAGCTTTGTATCGGCACCGAATGAAGCGACTTCTTGGCTGTCAAATGTAGAGGGAATTAGCGGTGTCCAAATGGGTCCCGGAGCGACGCCGTTGACACGAATGCCTTTAGGAGCCAATGATAAAGCAAGAGAACGGGTAAATGACACAATGGCGCCTTTTGTTGCCGAATAATCAATGAGCTGCTCATTGCCTTGATAAGCTGTGACAGACGTCGTATTAATGATGACGCTTCCTTGCTGCATATAGGGAAGAACTGCTTTTGTCATGAAAAAGAACGAAAAAATATTGGTTCGAAACGTTCGTTCCAGCTGTTCTGCTGTAATGAATTCAATTCCTTTCTGCGGATGCTGCTCGGCTGCATTGTTCACCAAAATATCCACTTTTCCAAATTGATCTTTTGCTTTCTTCACCGCTTGCTGGCAAAATGCTTCGTCGCCGAGATCGCCGGCTATTAAATGACATTTGCGCCCGAGTTGTTCAACATAGCCTTTCGTTTCCTTTGCGTCTTCATGCTCATTTAAGTAAATGATGGCCACATCGGCACCTTCTTTGGCAAACAGCACCGCAACCGCCCTCCCGATGCCGCTGTCGCCGCCGGTAATGATCGCTGTCTTTCCTTTAAGCTTTCCGCTGCCTTGATAAGAAGGATCATCGAAGATCGGTCTTGGATTCATAAACGATTCAATCCCCGGCTGCACATTTTGCTGCTGAGGCGGCAAAGAGTGTATCAAATTTTGCGGTTGAACCATAGAAACTCCTCCTAAAACAAGTAAGTATATAGTTAGTATGGGAAGTTGCCGGGATAATAAACAGAAATTGATTAACAGTATATTTTTAGAAAAAAATGATTTTTCAAAAAAACATTGATACAATAATCTTTTTTAAGGTTATATTTAGGTATAATAACAGTATTTGGTTATAAAATAAAATGGAGATTATTTGATATGACAATTGGAAAAGCGAACCGGTAATAACAAAATGGCTTTTGGGTGATGAAATGTTAATAATAAAGCGGCTTAAATGGAAATTAATGATAAGATGGAGAAATAAATCGGAGAATATAAAACTGATTCCTGATAAATATTTAGAAGGAAAGACATTATTTTTATTGAGTATCTTAAAAGATATACTTATTTTTTCGATGAATCTCATCATTTTATATATTCTTTTTCAACTAATATCGCGAGATTATATCGAATAAAGATCATCGCAAATGGATTCAAAAAGGAATATTTTTTTAATAAGCCCATTTGACGGGGACGGAAATGTGACGGCTTGTATGGATGTTTCAGAAGATCAAAAAGAAGCGCTTGTAGGTTACTATCTAGTGATGGCAAAAACAAATCACGGATATTCCCGCATTCTGTTAAAAGGGTTAAATGGCAATTTTGAATATGAAAGAAAAGGAGTCGAAAACACATTTTTCGGCGATGAACTGATGAACGTCGGCACTCAGCTGACGAACGATATCTTTGATGCCCGCTTCGGGGTCAATGAATCGGGCGATTTTTCTTCAAAACTCTTTAAGCTCAAAGCAAAAGAATGATAGAAACCGGGGCGCCTGCCTCGGTTTTTTCATCAGAGCCTCAAATACTTCCCCTTACACCCAGAAGGAGTGATGGATTTTTCCCGCAGGCTGGGGCATGGATCGGGGAAGAGTTAAATTACCCAAAGTGGACAAAATCCGGGCAATTTGCAAAATGCGAACGGTATTTACGGATTTTAGGTTGAAGTCATGAGTTTTGCTAATTGGCAACGATTGTTGCTTCGCCTTGTGGATGATCATGTAAGTGAATGATTTTGTTGCATACTGTGTCAAAATCATTGCTATGGTCTATAATGATAAAAATGGAATTTGATGAGCTGCTTTCAATTAATTTCTTTATCTTTTCTTTACCGCTAAAATCCATATGAGAAATTGCTTCATCAAACATAATTATGTTTGCCCCTTTTAAAAGGGCTCTGGCAATAGCAATTCTTTGAATTTGGCCTCCTGATAAATTTTTTCCGTTTTCCCCAACTAATGTATTTTCTTTATCAGGCAATTTTTCTATAATATCATCTAAACCAGTCGTTCTCAGCACTTCCATATAAGTATTCGAATCAACGTTTTCTACACCATATTTAATATTGTTTTCAATTGTATCGTTAAATAAATATATTTTTTGCGATACGATGCCAATGTTTTTCCGAAGCGATTTTTTATCTATGTCATCAATCGGTATTCCATTTATTAGAACTTGTCCTTTTCCTTTTTGCACGTTATATAATCCCATTAATATTCTAAGTATTGTTGTTTTGCCGGTTCCATTTTTCCCCTTTATTAAAAGCTTATCAGCAGGGGCTAGCGAAAAACTTACATTATTCAAGATATATGGCTGGTCTTCTTTATACCTAAAAGATACACCTTTAAACTCAATGCTCTTAATATCATTTATTTTGACTTTATTCTGTTCCTCGTCTTCTCCTATTTGTTCAATAAATATATGGAGCCTTTTTAAACTTACTAATGCCGGCTGGATCGTTAGAACAGTAGCCGATATATTTTGAATTGGTGAATACAGTCTGGGAAGATAGTTCATAAATACCATATATCCGCCTATTGTCATACTATTTATTATGACATCTTTTCCACCCATAACGATTAATAAAACAGAAGACAGTGAACCAACCAAAACAATTAATTCCATACCAATTGAATAAAAGATTGATTGTTTAATATTGGCATCCACTAGATCTTTAGCTGCTAAATTGATTTTTTCTGTTTCCTTATCCTCTACCGAGAGATTTTTGACTTCTTCGATACCCTGTACTGACTGCTGTATTTTGTTGTTTAAAACGGCACTTTTTTCAGCTGTTTCAGTAGATATACGAAATATTGAAGACAAGAATTTGTTTGAAATGATGTAATATGCAGGCATTAGCAGACATAAAATTAATGTTAATTGGAAATTGATTGCTGCCAGAATAATAAGGGTAGCAAACAGTTCAAAAAAACTTAGCAAAATTTTAAATGTGTTGGCAGAAAACAATCCCCCTATATTATTTACCTCATTTAATCTTGATGTAATATATCCGCTGGGGTAAAAATTGAAAAACTCCATAGGCAGTTTCAGCAGTCTTGTTGATATATTTTGCCGAAGATTCAATACTATATTCTGGCTTACTTTTGTAAAAACTACATTGGAAAAATAGTTGATCATACTCTTAATTACATATATTAATGCAAGTATTGCACTGAATAAAAGAACATAGTGATAATCTTTTTTTGCTATTCCAAAATCAAAAATATTCTTAATGATTAATCCTGGAAGTACAGTGATTGCAGAAAGAACAACTAATAAAAGAAAAGCTATGGACAAACTCTTTTTAAATTCTCTTAAATAGCTAAACAATAATTTTACGCTGTTGTTCATATATATCGCCCCGGTTTAGTTAGTAGAGGTAACCGTTGATTTTTCTATTTTATTGCAATAGACCATTCCATCAATCCTTTTGGAATTAAAATAATCTAGCGCACGACAATCAAAGCAAAATAAATTTCTCTCACAATTTGAACAATGTTGAATTTTCGTTTTAGACATCTCCCAAAAAATTTTGTATTCTTTTCTGCGGAAAGCTTCCCAAAGTTTCTCTTTTTTTAAATCTCCCAACTCATAATCCCTTATCATCATGCAAGGATAAATTTTGCCGTCAGAGGATATAAAGATTTGGCCGTATAAACAGTTGTTATATTTTTTTAAATAGGGAACTGAATTCAAATTGATAGGAATTTCTCTATTTTCAGGGTTCATCATTTCAGCTATTCTGCTAATAGAGTAATATTTATTTGTAGGATATATATAGATATTTTGGTAATTTCTCTTTCCAAATTTTGATTGAATCTCTTCAAAAGAAGAATCATCTAAAGAAGAGACTATTATTGAAACAGTATGTGGTATTTTGTGTGTATCAATTATTCTAAAAGTTTCCTGAATACGTTCAAAAGAGCCGTCAACTTGGGTGATTTTTTCATATTGTTTATTTTTGGAACTGAAAATTTGCAAAGCTAATGAAACATTTTGATCTTTTAAGAACAGGCCAATATCGTTATTTATTAAAGTGCCATTTGTAAAAATGGTAACGTTGATTTTGTGTTTAAAAAGATAATTTAGCAGTTCTTTTAATAAATGCCATTTTAAAAATGGTTCTCCTCCTGTTATAAAGCATTCCTGTATCCCTAGTTTTATGCTTTGATCAATTATATGCTTCCACTCATTGAAATTCATCTCTTCTTTGGCCGGCCATTTTTTACATCCGCATGATCTGTAGATTACATTTTCTTCGGTACAAAATAAACACTTTAAATTACACGTCCCGGTTAACTCAATTACCAATCGATTTAGTCTAAAAGGGATTAATTTATCGTATTTTAATGTAGCAATTCTACTTGTTTTTATTTTTTCCAAGTATACACCATCACGATAATAAGCACCTAAATCATGTTCCAATAAATAATCTATTAATTTATCAGGAATGTTTTCTTTATCCTGTTCGTTATTATTTAATGATTCTATAGCTTCGGCATCAGTTTTATTAAATTGAAATTTCTTTCCGCTTATTAAGTGATAAAGTACCGCCCCTTCATTTCCCTTCAAAAATATGACTTCCGGATGAAGTTTAAAGTTCATACGTTTCCTCTCCTTATTCTCTAATCTCTTGAAATATTCCCGGATTATTTTCTAAAATAGAGTAGTATGTAGAGAAAGAATTTATAATTCCTTCTCTAAAGTTTTTGCAAAAAGTGTCTTTTAATTGAAATCCTTGTCCGTCAGTTTCAGTTATTACATAGCAAATGTTGCAAATATTATTTAAATTACAATTTTTGCATCCTGCTAAAGCAGAGAAAAAATTATTCATGTAATTAGCTTGCTTAGTTGGATCCAAGCCGGTTTCTATATTTCCAACAGGATAATGAGGATTAATTTTTTCGCACATATGAAAATTTCCATCACTATCTACAGCCAATTTATGGATTCCAGGCAGGCAAGTACCTCTTAACTCATTATTGCTATAAGCAGTATTCATCATAGGATCGAAGATGATGCTTTTAAGAATTGTTTTGGAAAAGTTAGTTGCTTTCTTTTCAAACTGTTTATCTTTCGCTCTTTCAATGAGTCCTTTGATAAAATCTTTTCTTCTTTCTAAATAGGATTGCTCCAACTGGACACCTTTATAGTACTCAGTATTTATATTACTTACCCTGTTTACTCGCTGAATCCGCTTATCCAGTTCAGGATGCTCCATAAAGTATTTATCTAATTTACTAAAATTTGTTAAATTATCATAAGTTATTAATATTCCATAAGGTAGTACCGGTTTATTTAGTCTCACTTTTTCCCGATATATATCATCCATTAAAGCCAGATTTTTAAAAACTCTGTCAAACGTTCCCTTTTCATTGATTGTAACCCGGTTTCTATCATGATTTTCCTTATCACCGTCTAAACTTACAGAAATAGAAAAATTTTTATCAAACATATAATTGATTTTGTCTTCAGTTAATAAATATGCATTGGTTGTTATTGAAAAGAAAATATTGTCAAATACCTTTTTGTAATTATCGTTGGTGTACTCAACAACCTGTTTTATAAGTTTCCAGTTTATTAAAGGCTCTCCCCCATAAAATCCAATGGATATACTTAAATTGGGGTTGTATTGGATACTTTTAATATTTACATTCATATAGTAATCAATAGCGGATTTTGCGGTTTGAAAATCCATACGTTTATTTGAAAAATTCTTTGAGTAAAAATAATGATCAGAGTAAATACAATATTTGCATCTGAAATTGCAAGCATCGGTAACAATTAAGCATAGATGCGATATTCCCTCTGTCAGTAATTTTTCTTTAATAAATTGTTCAGTGATTTTTGGCAATTGAAAATCTGATTGAAAGAGGTTATATTTTACAATTTTATGAAGCAATTCATTTAGATTATTTTTTTTGAAGTCTTCTTCATGAATGGTGTCACCTATCTTAATTTCCGACAAAAAGTTTTTTTCTGATTTATTTACTGGAATAACTATTCTCGTACTGTTGTCATAGCAATAATTACCTTTTTCGGTATCAAATAATAATGGTTCAGTTAAAAATTTAATCATTTCACTTCCTCCTCACTTATTTAAAAGTACCAAGAGCCACAAAATGCGTCATGGCTCTTGGCCTATTAAGATATTAAGCTTTAAAGAAGCGTGCTTCCCCTGCTGCAAACCCTAATACGTCTGCGATCGGTGAGACTGTGTCAGCTGCACATGCAGCACCGCATGTTGCGATGCATTTCACCTGACAGAATAAGGTTGCCATTGTCATCCTCCTTTCTATTTTAACGTTAACCCTGTTGCAACCATCTTAGGGAAGAAAGTGAAGAGGCCTCTCTACAAAAAATTATAAATGATGAACTCCATTAATTTACAAAAAAAATTTTACATATTTTTGAATTTTCTAACTATATGGGAGGCTATTAAAAAGGTCAATCTGACAGGGCATGAAAACAAGAAAATGATGGAATTATCCGGCGGAATGAGAAAACTGGTGGGAATCGCACAGCTGTTAATGAGAAAGCCGTCGATCTTAATTTTTGATGAACCGACAGCGGGATTGGACATTGAAGAGCGGATTCGCTTCCGCAATTTGCTAAAAAACCTTGGTTTGGAGCATATCGTCATCATTTCGTCGCATATTGTTGAAGATATTGAGTTTTTATGGACAAAGATCGGTGGTTATAAAAAGTGGAAACGTCCTATTTGAAGGAACGCCAGCCGAGCTGAAAGCCCATGCGGAAAGATATGTATGGGAATATCGTGTCTCGCCGAATGAATTGGATACCATCATGGCGGAAAATGAAGTGATTCAGCTTCTCGAAGAGGGAGACGGCGTGAATGTACGGGTGTTTGCGAAAAAAGAGGAAGAAGGGGCCGCGACGTTCCGAAAACGACAAATCGAAAACGAGCCGGTGTTTGGGCAAATCAAGCACAACCAGCAATTTCAGCGCTTTTTGTTAAGAGGGCTCCCAAAAATTACATTGGAATGGGGGCTTATTTGTGCTGCCACAATTTGAGAAAGTGGGCGGCCACAACCGATCCAACAAAGAAAAAACGGGAGAAAATTCAGAAATAAGGAGAAATTCTCGTTTTAAAAAAGGAATAAATAACCAAATAGTAAAGAAAAGAAACAGGCTGTCCCCAAAAGGTCGGTTTGACGACCTTTTGAGACAGCCCCATATGCATCCGAAAATAGCTTGCCCTTAACGGCGAGACGAAATATTAAAGGACATTAAAATATCGTGCTTCAGGGTGTGAGACGACGAAGGCAGAGACGGATGCTTCCGGCTCCATCATAAAGCCTTCCGTCAGCTGGATGCCGATTTTTTCAGGCTTTAACAGCTTAAACAGCTTCGCTTGATCTTCTAAGTCTGGACAAGCCGGATAGCCAAACGAATAGCGCTGACCTTGATATTTTGCCGCAAACCGTTCCTGCATTGTGAAGTCAAGCGGATCAGGAAAGCCCCATCGGTCGCGGATCAGCTGGTGCGTTCGCTCGGCAAGACCTTCTGCCAGCTCCAGCGCCAATGCTTGAATTGCATGGCTCCGGAAAAATTGACCGCTTTTTTTAAACTGCATGGCGATGTTGCGAATGTCTTTTCCGGCAGTTACGGCAAATAGGGCAATATAATCGTGCGGTGTTTCACTTGACCGTTCGCTCACATAGTCGGCAATGCATAAAAACGGCGGCTTTTCCTGCCGAGGAAATGTAAACGTTTCGATGACTTTATCTTTTGCAGCCGGATCTAAAATGTGAATGGAGTTTCCTTCCCGATAGGCCGGGAAAAATTGATAAATCGCAGAAGGATGGAACCAGCCCTTTTCTTTTCCTAAACGCAGCAATTCATCTATTTCATTTTTGAGTTCGACTGCTTTTTCCTGTTTTTCCTGAAGCATCCGCTTGACATTGCCTTTTAAACCGAGATGGTGCCCCAAAAGCATTTGCATGTTCACATACGGGACGATTTGGGCAATGTCAATGTTTTGAAGAATGTGCGGATTGCAGTCAGCTGGATGATATACGGTCGGTTTGGACACAGATGATTTTTTTTCAATGATCATAACAGGTTTGGCGCTTTTCTTTCTTTCCTGTTTTTCCTCGACAGCAACCGCTTTTTTCTTAAGGAAAGCATCCGGATTTTCCCTCAATTTATTGGCAAGCGACAACCCCTCCATCGCATCTTTCGCATATAACACAGGGCCGTCATATTCCGGTGATATTTTTTGATCGGTAAATTTGCGTGATAAGGCAGCACCGCCGACTAAAATCGGAATCGAAATATTGGCTGTCTTTAAGTCTTGTGCTGTTAACACCATTTGCTGGGCTGATTTGACGAGCAGTCCGGAAAGACCGATAATATCAGGCTTTTCATCATTGACCGCTTCAATCAGCTGCTGTGGTGCCACTTTAATGCCTAAATCCACAACGCGGTAGCCGTTGTTGGAAAGAATAATGTCAACTAAATTTTTGCCGATGTCATGGACATCGCCTTTTACTGTCGCTAAAATGACTTTCCCTTTGCCGCTGTCATCTTTTTTTTCCATATACGGCTCTAAAAAGGCGACAGATGCTTTCATCACTTCCGCACTTTGAAGCACTTCAGCAACAATCAGCTGGTTGTCGTTAAACAGTTCGCCGACAATTTCCATTCCTTTCATTAACGGCCCGTTGATGATATCGAGCGGATCATCATATTTTTCCAATGCCAGCTGCAAGTCTTCGATCAACCCTTGCTTTGTTCCTTCCACAACGTATTGTGCGAGCCGTTCTTCCAAGGTTAATTCTGTTTTCGGTTTTTTTTCTTCTTTCTTTTTGTCGCGGTAAAAGTTCGTAAATTCTGCGAGTGTTTGATCATTTGTTTCAAATAATAAGTTTTCAGCCAGCTTGCGCTCTTCTTCAGGGATCGAAGCGTACCGCTCTAATTTTTCCGTATTGACGATCGCATAATCAAGCCCTGCTTGTGTGCAATGGTATAAAAAAACGGCGTTTAATATTTCCCTGCCGACCGGCGGAAGCCCAAAGGAAACATTGCTGATCCCGAGAATGGTTAAACAGCCGGGAAGATGTTCTTTAATTAAACGGATCCCTTCGATCGTTTCTTGGGCAGATCCGATATATTGCTCATCTCCTGTGCCGACAGGGAAGACGAGCGGGTCAAAAATAATGTCGCTTGGACTTATACCGTGTTGATTAACTAAAATGTCATGAGACCGCTTGGCAATCTCCAATTTTCGCTCCGCAGTCAGAGCCATTCCGTCTTCATCGATTGTTCCGACGACAACAGCGGCACCGAATTGTTTCACAAGCGGGAGCACTTCTTCAAACCGTTCTAAGCCGTCCTCTAAATTGATCGAGTTGATGATCGCTTTCCCTTGTGAGTATTCGAGCGCTTTTCTGATGACATTGACGTCGGTCGAGTCAATGACAAGCGGTGCTTTTACTTTTTTCACCACTTCGCGGATGAAGTTTTCCATGTCTTCGAGTTCGTTGCGATCCGGATCGGCGAGACAGACATCGATAACGTGGGCGCCGTTTTTCACTTGGGCGCGGGCGATTTCCGCCGCCTCTTCAAATTTTCCTTCCGCAATGAGGCGCTTAAATTTGCGCGAACCGATGACGTTTGTGCGTTCACCGACAAACAGCGGGCGCATTGATTCATCGTAGCGAAGCGGTTCGATCCCGGAAACAGTATGTTGGTTTTGTTTTTTTATAATCGTTCTCGGTTTCAAGCCTTTCATTTCTTCCTTTATTGCGCGAATATGGTCGGGTGTCGTTCCGCAGCAGCCGCCGACCATATTAAGCCAGCCTCTTTCCGCAAACCCTCTTATTTTTTTGGCTAAAGATTTCGGTGATTCATGGTAGCGACCTTCTTCATCAGGCAGTCCGGCATTCGGATAACAGCTGACAGCGGTATTGGCGATTTCTGACAATGTGCGGATGTGGTCAGTCATGAATTCCGGCCCTGTCGCACAATTTAAGCCGACTGCAATTGGATTCATATGTTCAGCTGAAATGTAAAAAGCTTCAATATCTTGACCGGCAAGAGTTGTTCCCATCGGTTCTATCGTTCCGGACAGCATGATCGGCACTTCTTTCTTGAGCTTTTGAAAAGCTCGTTGAATTCCTAAATAACCTGCTTTAACATTGAGCATATCTTGGCTTGTTTCAAGGAGAAGTACATCAACGCCCCCCTCTAACAACGCTTCCGCTTGGACTTGATAAGCTTCTGCCAATTGTTGAAATGTGACGCCGCCTGTAACGGAGAGCGTTTTAGTCGTTGGCCCCATTGATCCTGCCACAAAACGAGGCCAATCCGGTGTTGAATATTTTTCTGCCGCACGTTTTGCAAGCTCCGCTGCTTTTTTGTTTATCTCAAAAGCGAGGTGCCCTAAGTTGTATTCGTCGAGGACAATGCTTGTGCCGCCGAACGTATTTGTTTCGATAATGTCGGCGCCAGCTTCAAGGTACGCTTCATGGATGCCGACAATTGTTTCAGGGGAAGTAATGTTTAAATATTCGTTGCATCCTTCATACTCTTCGCCGCCAAAATCTTCGGCCGATAAACCGGCAGCCTGAATCATTGTTCCCATGGCCCCATCAAGGATGAGGATTTTTTTCTCCAGTTGTTCTTTCAAGTTATACATGGGAAATCTTCCTTTCACGTTTCGCCTTTTCTTTTTCGTGGATGTATTCGATCAGTTCAACCGTCATTTCATAGTGTAAAAATGGCGTGATTAAATAAATGCCGTTAAACAGATCGAAAGCTGTGTCAATGAGCGATTTTGCGATTGACAGCCCTTCCTGTTTCGCTTTTTCTTGATCATCCCCGGCCTTTTTCATCGTTTCGCGAATCGAATCAGACAGTTTGATGCCGGGCACCTCGTTATGGATAAATTCGGCGTTGCGGCTGCTTGTGAGCGGCATAATGCCTAGATAAATCGGTACATTTAAATGTTTTGTCGCCTCAAAAATGTCTTCAATCAGTTTTTCGGAGTAGACAGGCTGTGTAATGAAATAATCGGCCCCGCAGCTGATTTTTTTCTCAAGTCTCGAAACGGCGCGTTCAAGATGGCGTACATTCGGATTAAAAGCGGCGGCGACGGTAAAGTTCGTCTTTTCCCCAAGAGACTTTCCGGAATAGGACAGTCCCTCATTAAATTGTTTAATTAAACTGATTAAATCGAACGATGATAAATCAAAAACAGAGGTTGCACCAGGAAAATCGCCGATTTTGGACGGATCGCCGGTAACCGCTAAAATATCATGCAAACCGAGTGTGTGCAAGCCCATCAGATGAGATTGCAGGCCGATCAGGTTTCTGTCTCGGCAAGTCAAATGAACGAGCGGTCTGATTCGATAACGGCTTTTTAAAATTTGGGCGCATGCCAGATTGCTGATTCTTGGCGTGGCAAGGGAATTATCTGCCAGCGTAATCGCGTCAATACCGGCTTTTTTCAAAGCTTTTGCTCCCATTAAAAATTTATCAATGCCGAGCGTTTTGGGCGGATCTAATTCAACAATAACAGATCGTCTTTCTTTTACAATCTCCGGAAGTTTTGTTTCCGCAAGCGGTTTTGCAGGGGAAAGAATAATATCGACATCAGGTTGTTTTACTTTTTTTTCCGCCACCGGAGAAAGGTGCGACACCGCTTCAGCCATTGCCCGAATATGTTTTGGCGCTGTGCCGCAGCAACCGCCAAGCAGCCGGACGCCTTGCTCTCGGAATTGCAGAGCTGCTTCAAAGAAATAGTGTTCATCCGATTCATAAACTAATCTTCCATTTTCATAACTCGGCAAGCTGCCGTTTGGAAAAGCGGATAAAAAAGCTTTTTCCGGAATCGGTACTTCTTCCAACGATTTCAGCATATGATAAGGGCCTAACCGGCAATTGAGCCCGACTATATCAGCTCCAAGTTCTTCAAGCATTTTTAAGCCGTCTGCTAGTCTTGTCCCGTTTTGAAAAACCCCCTCTTCGTGCAATGAAACGTTTGTAATGATCGGCAAATCCGTCTCTTTTCTCGCTATTTGCAAAACGGTTTTCAGTTCTTCCAGATCGTAATAAGTTTCCAAAATAAGGCCGTCTATCTCTTCAGATAAAAGGACATAAAGTTGATCTTGAAAGCTCTTTGTAATATCCGGTAAAGAATAGGCGCTTTTTTGAAAAGAGCGGATGCCGCCGATTGTTCCAATGACATAAGTTTTGTCAGTTGCATTTTTTGCCGCTTCTTTCGCAAGTTCGACACCTTTTTGATTGATCTGCTGCATTTCATCTTCCAAACCGTATCTTGAAAGCTTTAATAGATTGGCGCTGTATGTATTTGTTTGAATGACACGCGCGCCAGCTTCAATATAAGTTGTATGAATTTGTTTAATTTCGTCCGGTTTGGAGAGATTCAGTTCATCAAAACATCGGTCAATACCATAAGAATACAGAAGAGTCCCCATTGCTCCATCAGCAATTAATATATGATGTTTTAAATCTTGCAAAAGCCCCATAAAAAAGTTCCTCCAATCATGAAATCAATCGCAGAAGGAGGTGTTGCTCTAATAAAAAGAAAAAGCCTTCTAAGAAGAAGACTTTTTGAGCAATTTCCCCTTCTTCTTATCTTTCGAGCGCACTTTGCGCATCGCTGGATTTAGCACCTTGGTACCCAATGTTTTCTACTGGGTAATCCGGTTGCTGAAGGTTCATCGGGCCAGTCCCTCCGCTTCTCTTGATAAGAATCATTTACATATTCAATTAGTTATATAGGATTAATCATAATGTAACGGATTCTATCAGAATAATCAATATAATTTTTTTATTTTTTCAAAAAAACTTCTGTTTTACGGGCAGGATCATTTAACGAAAATTGATGAATTGAACGTCAATCGGCAAGTCGGCGCTTTTTACCGCTGCGATCACTTTTTGCAAATCGTCTTTGTTTTTGCCGCTTACCCGGATTTGGTCGTCCTGGATTTGGCTTTTTACTTTTAGTCCGGTCTTTTTGATAAGAGCGTTTATTTTCTTGCCGTTTTCTTTGTCAATTCCGTTGACAAGTTTTGCTCTTTGTCTGACAGTGCCTCCGGCGGCCTTTTCGATTTTTCCGTACTGAATGTTTTTGGTGGCCACACCGCGCTTAATCATTTTCCCGATTAGAACATCTTTTAACTGATTCAGTTTAAACTCGTCATCGGAAATGAGGACAAGTTCATCTTTTTCCAGGGAAATATCGCTTTTCGATCCTTTAAAATCATACCTGTTAGCAATTTCTTTTTGCGCCATTTGAATGGAATTCGTCACTTCCGCAATATCCACTTTAGATACAATGTCAAATGAATTTTCCTTTGCCAACGTTTTACCTCCAAGCTATGTGATTTATATCAATTATAGTGAATCGGAGGCAGCTGAACAACATTTTTTAAGCTTTTCTGGCAGACGGTAAACCAATTTTCAACCAAGCTGACGAGGGCGGCGGCTGCCTCCTGTTCATCGGCGCCTTTTGCACATATCGAAAGTTTTTCGCCTTTTTTCAAGTTAAGGGTGAGCAGCCCTAGGAGGCTTTTGCCATCAACTGTTGTATCGTCCTTTTTCACGGTAATCGTTGATTCAAATCGGTTCGCTTGTTTGACAAAAACATTGGCGTAGCACTTGTTGAACGCTATATCATTTTGGAAAATGGACGTTTTCTCAATCATTTTTTCACCTCATCATGATTGATATGTTGTTAGGAGGCAAATGTTGCCGACAGTTTCCATCATTTTAAAATTGAATGGATTTTTGCTGCGGAAGTTGTTTCAGAACATTTTGGGGAGAGAAAGGCTTGCAAATTTTTTATTGCTTCCAATGAATCGTCGCCTTCAGCAACAATGCGCACTCGACCTTCTAAAAAAGCGGCAAAACCGAGCATGCTTAGAATGCTTTTGGCATTTAACTGAAATTTTTTTGTGCGGAACAGAATGTAGCTGTTATACTTGACGGCTTCGTGGACAAGGGAAATAACATATTCCGGATCCATTTCTTCCGTAAGATATATGGAAATTTCATGTTTCTCCATTTTTGACACCTCTTACATTTACGTTTTTACAGATATCTTACATAGAGGCAAATGAGAATTCCATTTGTTCGTCATTTCTTCTTCCAAACAAAGAATAGGTTTGAAATTTTGACTGTTGCAAAGACTATGAAGTTTATGAAAGGTTATTTGGACAAAATGTTTTAAAGACTTTAAAAAAATCGGTTGTCTATGTAAGCACTTTTTGGGTTTTATGCGGCTCTCTTCCGCCAACCAGCTAAAAATAGACTGTCCGCTAAACGGACAGCCTATCCCCTTCCGTTACTCGGAATCTCCGATCGGACGGACAATTCGAATTTCGGCCGTAACAAGACGGTGTTCTGTCTGTGGAACACCACCCGGATTTTTTCCCCATACAGAAGGCAATACAAAAGATGTGATTTGTTCGTTTGTAGCGCCGTTTAGGGAATCCACCCTGATTTGAAATTCAACTTCAGCTTCGTCTTTTACATCGAAGGAAAAAAAGTCGGAAGACAACGGAGGAATATAAAATGTTGGATTGGCTATACGGCTTTTTCCGCCGTTCAAGGAAAAGACTCTAACTTTGCCGGTTGCGGTATCCTTTGGACTGTTGTTTAATATTTTGACAATAAATTGTCTTGTGTTGGATCCATCTAATTCAATAGGTCCTGTTGAATATAAAACTGCTATGTTCATCACCCCCTTATTTTGAATTACTAACACTATATGAAAGCTTGTTTGCATTGGAAGGGTATATAAACGAAGGAAAAGACACATTTTCATTCGATGATCAAGAGAAGATAAATGTGTGATCGGTTGAGCTGAAAAATCGGATTACCTGTTGTGAGAAAATAACTAACGAATTTGTAATGGAGAATTTTCTTCTTTTCCGAAGACGACAAAACGTACAAACTTTTGTTAAGGAAAATGTTTTATAAATGTTATAATGGACGTAAAAAAAAGGAGGGACCATCATGCTGAAAAAAATGAATGTGGAAAGCTTTAACCTTGACCACACGAAAGTGAAAGCGCCTTATGTCCGTTTGGCAAGCGTTATTCAAGGTGAAAAAGGCGATGTCATTCATAAATACGACATCCGGGTGAAACAGCCCAACAAGGAACATATGGAAATGCCTGCTCTTCATTCCCTTGAGCATTTAATGGCCGAAAACATCCGCAACCATTTAGGTCATGTCGTTGATTTAAGCCCAATGGGCTGTCAAACGGGTTTCTATTTATCCGTATTAAATCATGAAGATTACGAAAGCATTTTGGAAGCGATTGAAAAAACATTGAAAGATGTGTTGGCGGCAGATGAAGTTCCGGCCTGCAATGAAGTGCAATGCGGCTGGGCGGCAAGCCACAGCCTTGAAGGGGCAAAGGAACTTGCTTCGGAAATGCTGGCAAAACGAAGTGAATGGAAGGAAGTTTTTGCAAAATAACGTCGTCTTTTTTTTAAATTGAAGCAGTAAGAAATCGGCCAATAAGCCGATTTCTTTTATTTAGAATTGAAAAATGCGAAGGGTTTTGGCTTTATGTGCGAATATTCGTTTCTTGCTTTGCTAACGCTTCCGCTTCGGCAAACGTCATGCGGTATGGAAACTTTTCAGCGTGTCGTGCGACCGTTTCTTTTCCTTGCTGAATAAAACGTTTCGATTTATTCCGTTTGCCCAAAGTTTAAAGCCCCCTTAATCGTTTTGACGCCACATAGCGTCCATGTTATGTTTCCCTCGCATTCCTGATCGTATTCTTGGAAATTTGCTTTACAGTGTCAACGCTTCTTTTAAAAATTTTGCCACCCCGTCTTCCTCATTTGTTAATGTTATTTCATCGGCAATTTCCTTAAGCGGTTCGATGGCGTTTCCCATGGCAACCCCTATTCCGGCATATTCAATCATTTCCACATCATTGTCTTCGTCTCCAAATGCAATGATTCGTTCTTTTGGGATGTTGTAATATTTTGCAATTTTCTCCAAGCCGACGGCTTTATTAATGCCATAACGGATGATTTCAATAACGTGCCAAGGGGCGGCCCAACTTCTATGGTCCACGACTTCAGCGTGGACGTCATTTAAATATTGGCGAATTTGCTGAATGTTGTGTTCATCGGAATGAATTAGAATGCTCGTTACATCTTGATTTAAAGTGGTTTTCAAGTTGCCGATTTCAATTGTTGGATTCCCCAAACTGAAAATATCAAGCCATTGTTCATCATGATAATGCAAAAAGACGTGATCAAGCACTTCGGCTAAAATGTTATGAACATGGAATGTTTCTGCAATTTCGACAATATCTTTCACAACATTGACATCCAGTGTTGTATGATATACTCCCCAGCCATCATCAAGAGGATGGTGGACAAAAGCGCCGTTAAAATTGACGATCGGGGTAGTTAAGTTTAATTCGTCATAGTACATTTTACTTGTTCGGAACGGTCTTCCCGTTGATATGCAAACGATATGGCCTTCATTTTGCGCATTTCTGAGAACTTCTTTCGTAAAAGGAGAAATGGTTTTATCATCTTTTAACAAAGTTCCGTCGAGATCCAGTGCGATTAAATGTTGTTTTGTCATAGCCACTCCTCATTTTTTTATTTATTATTAGTGTATCTTTTTTCCATCTTTGTTGTCTACATGTTAAACTAATTTTAGCGGAAATTAATGAAAGGAGCCCCGTTATGAAGGTTGTGGTAGAACACATGCAAACAGCCAATATTCCTGCCCTGCACGTTTACAGGGAAGAATTGGCGCAAAGGAGACTTCCCTTTGTTATATTTATCCACGGTTTTACAAATGCAAAGGAAGATAATTTGCATATTGCCTATCTTTTGGCAGAAAAAGGTTTTCGTGTCGTTTTGCCGGATGCGATCTACCATGGCGAACGTGATGAAAACCTTTCTGAGATGGAATTAGCCGTACGCTTTTGGCAAATTGTTTTGAATGTGATAAAAGAGCTTGAATGGCTGAAAAATGATTTTGCAGGAAAAGGATTAATTGATGAAAATAAAATTGGCGTCTTCGGAACTTCAATGGGCGGAATCGCCACGCTCGGGGCGCTCACTCAATATCCGTGGATTCAAGCTGCCGCCAGCCTGATGGGCAGTCCTAATTTTCAAGAATTTTTTCAATATTTGATCGACACTTATCGACAAGAAGGACACAATGTTCCTGTCACGGAGGAAGAAATCGAGGAACAGTTTAAAGCATTGTATGATTTTGATCTTTCACAGCATAAAGAAGCGCTGAACAACCGTCCGCTTTTCTTTTGGCATGGGATGAAAGATCAAGTAGTTCCTTTTCAGCCTACATACCGGTTTTATGAGGAAATTAAGCCGTTGTATGCAAAAAATCCAGAAAATCTGAAATTTTTTGTCGAAGAACAAGCAGGGCATAAAGTATCCCGAAAAGGGGTGTTGCTGGCCGTCAACTGGTTTGTAAAGCATTTAAAGTAGGAAATTTTTAAAATGACATGTAGTTCGTTATAATAAAAGTAATCATAAAAAAAGGAGTGTTTCCATATGGATGAAGCGCTAAAGGAAAATATTATGGGAGCTCTTGAACAGGTGATTGATCCGGAGCTTGGCTTGGACATTGTCAATTTAGGGTTAATATATGACTTGGAATTGGATGAAGAAGGGGTTCTGAAAGTAACGATGACTTTGACGGCAATGGGCTGTCCGCTTGCAGGTACGATTGTCCAACAAGTTAAAGCAGCGCTTGATGGCATTCCGGAAATAAAAGATGTCGATGTCAACATTGTTTGGAACCCGCCTTGGACAAAAGACCGCATGTCGCGATATGCCAAAATTGCATTGGGCATCCAATAAGGCAAGAGGCATTTGATAAGATAAGGAAAAGAACTGGCGAAAAAGCGCCAGTTCTTTTTTTTGACGGTGAAGCAGCTAATTGCATTTATGCATCAATCGCTGCATTAAAATCTCCCGCTGCTGTTTTTTGAATGTCGCTCAAAGCAGTAAATAGGCAAGAATACAGGTTTCATGGGATTTTTTATATCTTTTAAAATCAACGTGAAGTTTTGGCGGACGCAACGTGTATTGGCATGAAAGGCACTTTAAGCGTGATTTTTTTATAAAAATTATAAATATACAATTGATTTTATTTTTATACAGTATTATAATGGTAACTAATTTAACGCAGCGAATTGAAGGTGATGGACAATGAATATAGGCATTATTGGAGCAACGGGGTATGGCGGCGTTGAGCTTTACCGCATTTTAGCCAATCATCGATATGTTGAGAACATTCATTTATATACATCTTCGCAAGAAAAAAAGAGTTACATTGAAGAATATCCCCATTTGAATCATATAGACGGGGGAGAATTAAAACCGCTCATTCCGGAACAAGTGAAAGAAGAAAACGATGTTGTTTTTTTGGCGACGCCGTCAGGTATTTCGGCTTCCTTAACACCGAAGCTTATCAGCGATCATGTAAAGATCATTGATTTGTCCGGAGATTTAAGGTTGAAAAACGCAGCTGATTATGAACAGTGGTACAAAAAAGCGCCTGCACCGGATGAACTTTTGCAGGAAGCTGTTTACGGATTGACGGAGCTTAACCATGAAAAAATTAAAGGGGCAAAAGTTCTTGCAAATCCCGGCTGTTATCCGACGGCTACGCTGCTTGGGTTGGCTCCTCTTGCAAAAGAACGGATTGTCAAGCCCAATTCCATTATTGTTGATGCCAAATCAGGAGTATCAGGGGCGGGGCGAAGTGCTTCGCTTGCCACAAGCTTTGTGGAAATCCAAGACAACTTTAAAATTTATAAAGTGCACAAACATCAACATATTCCCGAAATTGAGCAAGAACTTCATCACTTGGATGAAAAAATTGGCTGTATTTCGTTCAGTACGCATTTGGTGCCAATGACAAGAGGGATCATGGCAACAATGTATATCGAATTATTGGAAGAATGGAATACTTCCAAATTGATAGATTTATATGAAACATTTTATGCCCATTCGCCATTTGTAAGAATTCGCAAAAATGGATCGTTCCCAAGCACGAAGGAAGTGTATGGCTCGAATTATTGCGACATCGGGCTCGATTTTGATAAACGAACCAATCGGTTGACGGTCGTTTCTGTCATTGACAATTTAATGAAAGGTGCTGCTGGCCAAGCGGTGCAAAACTTTAATGTAATGTCAGATTTTGCGGAAAATGAAGGATTAACTCTATTGCCTGTATATCCATAATCGTTTTTGAGGGGGACACCAAGTTGACGAAAACAGTGGATGCTTACGTGAAGAAAGTTGACAACGGATCGATTACGACGCCAAAAGGATTTTATGCAGGAGGATATGCAGCAGGCATCCGATATACCCATAAAAAAGATGTCGGCATCATTTACAGTTCGACTAAAGCGAATGCGGCAGCTGTATATACTCAAAACGCTTTTCAAGCAGCACCTATCCAAGCGACAAAAGACAGCATAGCAAAAGAAAGCAAAATACAAGCGGTCATTGTCAATAGCGGAAACGCCAATGCTTGCACGGGTGAAACAGGTTTGCAAGATGCGTTTATGATGCGTAAATTAACGGCCGAGAAACTGGGAGTTGCGGAACATCTCATTGCCGTAGCTTCAACAGGTGTCATCGGTGAATACTTGAATATGGAAAAAGTGGCTTTCGGCATTAAAAATATTGGCTACATAGCCTCAAAAGAGGGGGCAGATGACTTTCAAGAGGCGATCTTAACAACAGACACGTTTCCGAAGTCATCCTGTTATGAACTTGTGATTGATGGTAAGAAAGTCATCATTGCAGGAGCGGGGAAAGGATCCGGCATGATTCATCCGAACATGGCGACGATGCTTGGTTTTATCACAACGGATGCCAATGTGGAAGCGAAGGCCCTGCAAAATGTTTTGCGCGAGGTTATTGATGTGACGTTTAATCAAATAACGGTTGATGGAGATACATCAACAAATGATATGGTTCTCGTCATGGCGAATGGTGAGGCGGGGCATTCACCGCTTTCAGAAGACCATCCAGAATGGAAGGTGTTCAAAGAAGGCTTGAAAAAAGTTTGCGAAGATTTGGCAAAACAAATTGCCAAAGACGGTGAAGGGGCAACGAAACTCATCGAAGTGACAGTAAAAGGGGCCAAAACGAAAAAAGAAGCAAACATTATTGCCAAAACGATTGTCGGTTCGTCCCTTGTCAAAACGGCGGTTTATGGAAAAGATGCCAACTGGGGAAGAATTGTGTGTGCTGCTGGATACAGCGGGGCTGATATCGATCCGGATCGGATAACTGTTTATCTAGGACAGTTGCTTTTATTTCATAACGGATTGCCAGTTCCTTTTTCGGAGGAAGAGGCGAAAGAGTATTTATCCGGGGACGAAATTGCTATTACCGTTATTTTAAACAGCGGCGAAGCAGAAGGAAAAGCATGGGGATGTGATTTAACTTATGACTACGTCAAAATCAATGCCAGCTATCGAACTTGAGAAACCGATTGTTGTCATGAAACTCGGCGGAAGCATGCTTGAACAGTTATCGGACGATTTTATTGACAGTTTGAAGGAGCTTTTAGAAACAAAACATGTCATCATTGTACACGGCGGAGGCCCAGATATTAACGATATGCTGAACAAACTGAACATCAAAAGCGAATTTTACAACGGCATGCGTAAAACAACAAAAGAAGTGCTCGAAGTTGTCGAAATGATTCTTTCAGGAAAAGTTAATAAAACACTGACCACACGTTTACTGCAACGCCATTTGAACGCGCTCGGCCTTTCCGGTTGCGACGGCGCATTAATCACCGCCTCTTTTGTTGATAAAGAAAACCTTGGGTATGTCGGCAAAGCGGAGCATATCAATGACAAACTTTTAAAATCGATTTTAAACATAGGGTTTGTTCCGGTCATTTCACCGATCGGAATGACGGCAGACGGGAAAAAATTAAACATTAATGCCGATCTCGCCGCAGGTGCCATTGCTGAACAAGTAAAAGCTGAACAGCTCGTATTTGTGACGAATGTTCCCGGCATTTTGCATGAAGGTCAGCTTGTGGAAGAAGCAACGGAAACGATGATTAAGGAATGGATTGCTAGAGGTGTCATTTATGGCGGCATGATCCCGAAAGTGGAAGCAGCTTTATCCGCACTTTCTGATCAGCTTGAACATGTGATGATCGTAAACGGGCATGCCCGGATCTTACAGAACGGAAAAATGATTGGGACAAAATTGATAAAAAACCGAGAGGTCGTGGTCGAATGAGTTATTTATTTCCGACTTATGCGAAATGGAATGTGGAAATTGAAAAAGCGGAAGGCAGCTTCGTCTTTGATGCAGAAGGAAAAAAATATTTAGACTTTGTTACCGGTATTGCTGTTTGCAATTTAGGCCATTGTCCAAAGCAAGTAGCGGATGCCGTTAAAGAACAACTTGAAAAAGTTTGGCATGTTTCTAATTTATTCTATATTCCGCTGCAAGAAGAAGTTGCCAAACAATTGGTGGAGCATTCATGCGGCGATGCAGTGTTTTTCGCCAACAGCGGCGCAGAAGCGAACGAAGCGGCGATTAAACTTGCGAGAAAACATACAGGCAAACATAAAATCGTCACCTTTTACAAATCATTTCACGGCAGAACATTTGCAACCATGACGGCCACAGCGCAAGAAAAAGTCCATAATGGCTTTGGACCTCTTGTGCCGACATTTGAATATTTGCCTTACAATGACCCGGATGCGGTCGCAAAGCTTCAAGGGGATGACATCGCCGCCATCATGCTTGAAGTCGTGCAAGGAGAAGGTGGAGTGATTCCGGCGAAGTTAGAATTTTTACAAGCGGTGGAAGCAAAATGCAAAGAACTTGAAGCCCTTTTCATTATCGATGAGGTGCAAACAGGCATCGGCCGCACTGGTAAAGCATTTGCCTATCAACATTACGGCCTTTCCCCGGACATCATTACAGTCGCAAAAGGATTAGGAAGCGGTTTTCCAGTCGGCGCCATGATCGGGAAAAAAGAGCTGATCAACAGCTTTTCGGCGGGCAGCCACGGATCAACGTTTGGCGGCAATTATTTAGCGATGGCAGCTGCAAAAGCAACGCTCGACACAATATTTGATCCAAGCTTTTTAAAAGGCGTCGAAGAAAAAGGAAACAGGCTGTTTTATGGGTTAACGGAATGTTTGCGGGATGCGCCGATTGTCAAATCGATCCGCGGCTTAGGGTTGCTGCTGGGAGTTGAATTAAATACAAATGTCAATGACGTACTGGCTCCATTGCGGCAAAATGGTTTTTTAGCGCTGCCGGCAGGATCTAACGTTTTAAGGCTGCTGCCGCCGCTTACGGTGGCAAACGATGAAATCGACTTGGCTCTTGACATTTTGTCATCGGTCATGAAAAAGGATACAGCCTACTCTTTGTAAAAGAGAAAGAGCATGCATTGTTTGCGCCATTCATTGTATTAGAAAATTCTGGATTGTACATTGTTGTTTAATATACATCAAAGAGGTGTTTGTTTATGCAAGGTTATCTCGTGTTACCGGATGGGGTGGTTTTTGAAGGAACACTAGGTGAGACCATTTCTCCTATTAAGGGCGAACTTGTTTTTTATACAGGAATGACCGGTTATCAGGAAGTATTGACGGATCCCTCCTATAAAGACCAAATCGTTGTTTTTACTTATCCTTTAATTGGAAATTACGGCATCAATGATCAAGATTTTGAAAGCAAAAAACCGCAAGTAAAAGGGGTGATCCTTTTCCAACTAACTGAACATTACTCGCATTACAAAGCGAAGCATTCATTGAAAGAATATTTGGAAAAATGGAACATCCCATATTTAACCAATATTGATACGAGGGCGGTTGTGAAGCAGATCCGTTCAAAAGGCTCGCAATATGCGGTTATTTCAGCAAAACCCGTATACAGCGAGGAAGAACTGTCCGATTTTCCGATCCGCGAAGTGTCCGGAAGCGAAATTGAAACATATGGCGATGGCGGTCCGCATATCGCACTAATTGATTTCGGTTTTAAAAAATCGATTTTATCTTCATTGCTAAAAAGAGAATGTAAAGTTTCTGTCGTTCCGTTTCATCAAATGGAAAAGGTGTTTGATTTAAACCCTAACGGCATCGTTCTCTCGAACGGACCGGGCGATCCGAAGCAAATGAACGATTATTTTCCATTATTAAAAAAATTAATGATGAAGTATCCGACCCTCGGCATTTGTTTAGGAAATCAATTGATCGCTCTTTCCTTTGGAGGAAACACAACAAAACTCCGATTCGGTCACCGCGGCGCCAATCATCCAGTTGTTGATCAAAAGACGGGAAAAGTATTTATGACATCGCAAAACCATAGCTATGTCGTTGACAGCGAAAGCTTGACTGGAACTTCGCTTAAACTGCGCTATACAAATGTCAATGACGGTTCTGTTGAAGGGCTTGAGCATGAAACGTTAAAAGTTTTATCGGTGCAATTTCATCCTGAAGCCCATCCGGGACCTGAAGATGCCGATTTTATTTTTGATGAGTTTTTAGAATCATACGTAGCAACGGGGAGAGAAAAAGTCTATGCCTAAGGACACGTCATTAAACAAAATTCTTGTCATCGGTTCAGGGCCGATCATCATCGGCCAAGCGGCTGAATTTGATTATTCCGGAACTCAAGGGTGCCTTGCATTAAAAGAAGAAGGCTTTGAGGTTGTGCTAGTCAACAACAACCCGGCAACGATTATGACAGACACGAAATTTGCCGATGCGGTTTATTCAGAACCGCTGACTATTCAAAGCATTGAAAAAATTATTGCGAAGGAACGTCCTCAAGGCCTATTGGCGACGCTTGGGGGACAAACAGCGTTAAACTTGGCAGTGCAGCTTGATCAGGCGGGAATTTTGGCAAAATACGGCGTTAAATTACTTGGGACATCCGTTGAGTCCATTCAAAAAGGGGAAGATCGGGAGCTTTTTCGGAAGCTGATGATGGAATTAGAAGAACCGATTCCTGAAAGTAAAATTGTTGAGGATGTTCAATCCGCACTGCAATTTGCTGAAGAAATCGGCTTTCCAATCATCATTCGCCCTGCCTATACACTCGGCGGAAAAGGCGGAGGAATTGCTTATAATCAGGAAGAATTTGTCTCGATCGTAACAAATGGTTTAAAAATGAGCCCCATCCATCAAGTGCTTGTGGAAAAAAGTATTGCCGGTTTTAAAGAAATCGAATATGAAGTGATGCGTGATTCACAAGGAACGTGCATTACTGTCTGCAACATGGAAAACATTGACCCGGTAGGAATTCATACGGGAGATTCGATTGTTGTTGCCCCTTCACAAACATTAACAGATGAAGAATATCAAATGCTGCGCAAAGCCGCTCTCAAAATTATCGATGCGCTAAAGGTAATCGGAGGTTGCAATATCCAGTTTGCGCTTGATCCATATAGCAAACAATACTATGTCATTGAAGTTAACCCAAGGGTCAGCCGGTCATCCGCCCTCGCTTCAAAGGCAACGGGCTATCCGATTGCCAGAATGGCTGCAAAGCTTGCGGTCGGGTATCAATTGGCCGAATTGAAAAATCCGTTGACGATGTCAACATATGCCAGCTTTGAACCTGCGCTGGATTATGTTGTCGTTAAGTTTCCTCGCTGGCCGTTTGATAAATTTCAAAAAGCGGATCGAAAGCTTGGAACCAAAATGAAAGCAACCGGCGAAGTGATGGCGATCGAACGGACGATGGAGGCTGCTTTGCAAAAAGCGGTGGAATCTTTGGAATTATCCAATATTGGCCTTTACTTGCCGAAGCTGGCGAAAGAAGACAAGTCCGCGCTTCTCAAGCGGCTTTCAAATGCGGACGATGAACGGTTTTTCATATTGCTGGAATTGATAAGAAGAGGAATCTCGTTAGACCGTCTGCATAAAGAAACAAAAATGGACTATTATTTTTTGCATGTGTTTCACCATCTCATTGAATTGGAACAAAAAATAAAAACAGAACCACTTTCGCGGGAATTTTTAAAACAATTAAAGCATTTCGGGTTTTCCGATCGGTCGATCGCCTATTGGCTAAAGAAAGAGGAAAAAGAGATCCGCAAGCTTCGCAAAGATTGGGGGATTCATGCGATCTTCAAAATGGTCGATACGTGTGCGGCCGAATTTTCAGCCCGAACGAACTATTTTTATTCCACCTATCTAGGTGAAAATGAAGCTGTTCCGACAAAAGGCGAGAAAAAGGCGCTTGTGATCGGTTCAGGGCCAATCCGCATCGGTCAAGGTGTTGAGTTTGACTACAGTGCTGTCCATTGCATTCATACATTGCAAAAACTTGGATATGATGCCATCATGATCAATAACAATCCTGAAACAGTCAGCACCGATTATGAAACAGCTGACAGATTGTATTTCGAACCGCTGACGGTGGAACATATTTTAAATGTGATTGAAAATGAAGGAATTGATGTTACGATTGTTCAATTTGGCGGACAAACGGCCATCAACTTGGCGGAAAAGCTTGAACATGCAGGTGTCAAGCTGCTTGGTACAACATCAGAGCTGCTCGACATTTTAGAAGACAGGGAAAAATTTTATTTACTGTTGGATCAGACAGACATACCGCATATTAAAGGCGCGGTGGCGCATACAAAAGAGGAGGCGCTGACGGAGGCTAAAAAGCTTCAATTTCCGATTTTATTGCGGCCTTCCTATGTCATCGGCGGAAGAGGAATGGTAAAGGTGGAAAGCGAAGAGGAGCTTGCACAGTTGGTGGAACAAGCAGAAGAAAACCACTTCCCGCTCCTTTTGGATGAGTTTTTGCATGGGAAGGAGGCTGAAGTCGATTTAGTTGCGGATGGTGAAAACGTCTATATTCCAGGTTTCATGGAACATATTGAACCGGCCGGCGTTCACTCCGGCGACAGCTTCGCCATTTTTCCATCTGTTTATTTGTCTGAAGAGACGAAAGCGAAAATGGCCGATTATGCCGAAAGAATGGTTAAACATTTACGATATAAAGGGATCATGAACATTCAATTTTTAATTGATAAAGAAAAAGTCTATGTGCTTGAAGTCAACCCAAGAGCGAGCCGGACTGTTCCAATTGTAAGCAAAATTGCCGGTATATCTCTCGTTGAGTTGGCAGCAACGGTTTTAGACGGAAAATCGCTGCCGGATTTATCAATTCAACAAGCAGATCATCATTTTGTCGCTGTGAAATACCCTGTCTTTTCAACGCATGCCCATTCAGACGTTGATATGAAGCTGGGGCCTGAAATGAAATCGACAGGCGAAGGGATGTGCATCGGAAAAACTGTGGAAGAAGCGATGCGAAAAGTATTTGACCACTTGTTCCCAATTGAAGAAAACGGCATTTTTATCGATGGTGTCCTGAATGCAGCAGTTCCTCGTGATCTCAAGCTGGCAAATGACGATTTTGCAAGCTGGATTGAACGAAAAGAAGCCGCGCTTTATTACAACCCGGATAATAGCGCCCAAGCAAAAGAAAGACGGCAGAAAGTGTTGGAGCGGGGAATTGCTGTGTTGACGGAAGAAGCTTCATTTCTTGAGTTTTTAAAAGCGTGTTCGGTTTCGGATTACACGCCTGTTTCATTACACGAATTGACAAATAAAGGAGTAGAAATAAGTTGATGAGTCAGTCAACCATTGAAATATCAAAAGGATTAACGGGAAGAAACGTATTAAAACTGATGGACTTTACGTTGGAAGAAATTCAATATTTGCTTAAAGTGGCATTGAACTTGAAACAAAACCCGATTTCCGACGCTCTGAGCGGGAAGACGTTGGCCATGATTTTTGAAAAATCCTCTACGCGCACCCGCGTTTCTTTCGAGGTGGGAATGCTGCAATTAGGGGGGCATGCGCTATCTCTTTCGCCAAAAGACTTGCAACTCGGCCGTGGCGAGACAATCGCCGATACAGCGAGAGTGTTGTCTTCTTATGTCGACGGCATTCTTCTCCGGACGACTGATCATAATCGGGTTAAAGAGCTTGCCGAATATTCAAAAGTCCCTGTTATCAACGGTTTATGCGACTTATATCACCCGTGCCAAGCATTGGCGGATTTAATGACGATTTATGAATTGAAGGGAACATTTTCCGGAGTAAAAGTAGTCTATGTAGGGGACGGCAACAATGTTGCCCATTCCCTCATGATCGGATGTGCGAAAGTCGGCGCGGATTTTGTCATTGCCACCCCTAAAGGATATGAACCGAATGAAAATATTTTTAATCAAGCGAAAGAAATCGCACAAGCAACCGGAGGAACAATTGCTTTAAGTCACAATCCAGATGATGCGGTAAAAGATGCCGACATCATTTATACGGACGTTTGGGTCAGCATGGGACAAGAGGAAGAAACAGAAGCCCGAATGCAGGCTTTTCAACCTTTCCAAGTCAATGAAGCTTTATTGGCAAAGGCAAAGCCTGATGCCAACTTCCTTCACTGTTTGCCTGCCGTTCGCGGCCTGGAAGTGACAGATGAAGTGATGGAAGGAAGCCAATCCGCAGTCTTTATACAGGCAGAAAACCGTCTTCATGCGCAAAAAGCGATTTTAAAAGAAATATTAAAATAAGGAGAAAGAGTCAGCCGCCTTCTGGACTGACTCTTTTATTTTTGGAAAGTTATCGGGGAAAAACAGAAAAATTTGCAGCAGAAAGGAGAGAATGGGCAATTTAAAGCAATAATTAGAGCCTTTTATTTGATTGTTTTGAGTCGTTTAGCTTGGAAACATGTTTTTCAACTATCAGAGTTGCGACGCCCAGAAAAAAATGGAGAAACGGAGAAGGAGGGCCAAGTACTATTGATTGTGTAAACTCTCACTTCCAGTTCAACGAACCAGGACTCCCCGGAAAATCAAACTGCTTTCTTTTTCACAAAGTTCCTCAATTTATCCGAAGGAGTGTCAGAGTTTCCTTTACATAAAATACTTTTTTGCGGCAACAATAGGCTTGAGGAGGGATGATTCATGGGTCAAAATCGCCAGTTCAAGCCTGGACAAAAAGCGCCTAACAATGGAATTTATATCGAAGTCGGCGAGACCGGATCGATGGTGGTGAATCCCAAAAAGATCGAACTGAAAGCAGGAGATCCATTCCCTGAAACATCCAACCACAATCGGGTTTGGACGTATAAGCGTAAACCATAACATTTTCAAACAACGATAAGCCATTCGGATAGCGGATGGCTTTACTTCATGTAGAAAGAAGCTATAATAAAATTAAAAGGTCAAAAAAAGTCAAAACAGGGGAGACCGATGTATGGATGTGAACAAATTTACGGAGAAATTGCAAGTCGGTGTCTTTGAGGCACAGGAAATTGCCAAACAAAATGAGAATCAAGAAGTTGATGAGTTCCACGTTTTGCTGGCCTTTCTCCGCCAGACAGACGGCATTTTTCCAAGGATATTGGAAAAATTGCAATGTTCTCGTGAACAAATGGAGGACAAAATTAAAGAACAATTGCGTAAAAAGCCGAAAGTGTCCGGAAATACCAACATCTATTTGTCCCGCTCCCTTTCAGAAGCTTTTGCAAAAGCGGATGACATACGAAAGAACTTTCAGGATGACTACTTGTCCGTTGAACACATGATCTTGGCGTTTTCGCAATCAAATTTAAAAGAAGTGAAAGAACTTTTTCAGCAATTTGGTTTGACAAAAGATGCGCTGCTAAAAGTGTTAAAGGAAATAAGGGGGAATTCGCGAGTGACTTCACCTAATCCGGAAAGCACATATGAAGTGTTGGCAAAATACGGACGCGACTTAGTGAAAGAAGTGAAAGAAGGAAAAATAGACCCTGTTATTGGAAGGGATCAAGAAATTCGCCGTGTGATCCGAATTTTGTCGCGGAAAACAAAAAATAACCCGGTGTTGATCGGTGAACCAGGTGTCGGAAAAACGGCCATTGTGGAAGGGCTTGCCCACAGAATTGTTCGGAAAGATGTTCCGGAAGGATTGAAGGATAAAACGATTTTTGCCCTTGATATGAGCTCGCTCGTTGCGGGAGCGAAATTCCGCGGCGAGTTTGAAGAGCGGTTAAAAGCTGTTTTGCAGGAAATCAAAAAAAGCGATGGCAAAATTATTTTATTTATTGATGAGCTGCATACGATTGTCGGTGCCGGCAAAACGGAAGGTGCGATGGATGCCGGAAACATGTTAAAGCCGATGCTTGCTAGAGGCGAGCTGCACTGCATCGGGGCGACAACGCTGGATGAACATCGCAAATATATTGAAAAAGATCCGGCATTGGAACGCCGCTTTCAGCAAGTGCTGGTAAGTGAACCGACAGTGGAAGACACCGTTTCCATTTTAAGAGGGTTGAAAGAACGTTTTGAAGTCCATCACGGCGTAAGAATCCATGATTCAGCGCTTGTGGCGGCAGCCGAGCTTTCCAACCGCTACATTACCGAACGATTCCTTCCTGACAAGGCAATTGACTTAGTGGATGAGGCATGCGCAATGATCCGGACTGAATTGGATTCGATGCCCGCCGAACTTGATGAAGTGACGAGAAGAATGATGCAGCTTGAAATAGAAGAAGCGGCATTGAAAAAAGAAACAGATGAAATAAGCCAAATCAGGCTGAAAGAACTGCAAAAAGAGCTTGCCAATTTAAAAGAAAAAGCGGACGAAATGAAAGCAAAATGGCAAATTGAAATGGAAGGCATTCAAAAGTTAAGACGGTTAAGAGCAGATTTGGAAAAAGCACGCAGAGATTTGATCGATGCCGAAAATGAATACGACTTAAATAAAGCGGCTGAACTGCGCCACGGAAAAATTCCGGCGCTTGAAAAACAAATCAAGCAGCTTGAAGAAGAAATGCAAGGAAAAGAAACAAATAAAATGCTCCGCGAAGAAGTAACCGAAGAAGAAATTGCCGGCATTGTGGCAAAATGGACTGGCATACCTGTTGCGAAGCTTGTCGAAGGGGAACGCGAAAAGCTTTTAAAACTTGAACAAACATTAAAAAAACGCGTCATTGGCCAAGATGAAGCCATTGAATTAGTAGCGGATGCCGTTTTGCGGGCGCGAGCCGGCATCAAGGATCCGAACAGACCGATTGGTTCTTTCCTGTTTTTAGGCCCTACAGGAGTCGGGAAAACGGAGCTAGCCAAAGCGCTTGCGGAAACGCTTTTTGACAGCGAAGAGGAAATAGTTCGAATTGATATGTCTGAATATATGGAAAAGCACTCCGTATCAAGGCTGATCGGCGCACCTCCCGGTTATATCGGATATGAAGAAGGCGGACAATTGACGGAGGTCGTCCGGAAGCACCCTTATTCCGTCATTTTGCTTGATGAAATAGAAAAAGCTCATCCGGAAGTGTTCAATATTTTGCTGCAAATGCTTGATGATGGCAGAATGACCGATTCGCAAGGGAGAACGGTCAATTTTAAAAACACGGTGATCATCATGACATCCAACATCGGGTCCAATTATTTGCTATCCGGGGTAAATAACGAAGGGGAAATCACAGAGGAAGCAAAAAACAAAGTCATGGATGAACTCACCATGCATTTTCGCCCGGAATTTTTGAATCGAATCGATGATACGATTTTATTTAAGCCATTGACGATGAAAGAAGTGAAAGGGATCGTGCAAAAACTGTTAAAAGAGCTTCAGGATCGCCTTTCACATAAGTCGATTATCCTCGCCATTACGGATCAGGCAAAAGAATATATAGCGAAAAGGGCATTTGACCCGGTATATGGAGCCCGCCCGCTGAAACGGTTTATTCAAAAATATGTTGAAACTGAACTTGCAAGAGAAATCATCGCCGGAACGATTCATGACCGCGACCATGTGACGATCGACGTTGAAAATGAAAAGATCATTTTAAAGAAAAAATGAAAAAACCCTTCCCGCTTTTGGGAAGGGTTTTTAAATTAATGGTCTTGGGAAGCCTCCGTTGGGATCAACTCGGCGATGACAAAAAGAATCACGGAAAAAATGACAGCAATGACAGCAGCGGTCGAAACATGAAATTCGCTTCCGGTCATTGAAGATATGACATAACTTGCCATATTGATTAATAAAAATGTCCAAAAAAATGTTGCTGCATATCTCACTTTCTTCACCTCATTCATTCTTCTTCATTTATATTATCATAGAAAAATTCTGATGAAAACGGTTGTTCCTTGATTTTTTTCAAGGGTTCTTCTATCCATTTCAACATATCGCACATACATTATAAAAAGATGAACCGAAGGAAAGGTGGTGGGCAAATGGAAGGGGTCACAGAGAGATTTTTTCAAATTGAAGGTGAATGGAATTGTTTGCATCTGCCGGAAAAACCAAATGGATTTGGCATTTTTATAATAGGGGATCGAAACCATTATGTCGAAAGCAAATCAAGCTACTGGCTTGAACATTACGGACGCCGAAAGCTTTTGAATACTTTAAGATCTAATGGGTATACATTGTTTAATTCCAATCTTTACGGAAGGCATTGGGGGAGCCCTGATGCAATGCTTTTAGCGAAACAGCTTTATCACCTGGTCATGAAACAAGAAATTTTAAACAAGAAGATTCATATTCTGTCAGAAGGTATGGGGGCGCTCATCGCTTTGCGCTTGATGGAAGAAATACCGGAGCATATTCGTTCAACCGCAATGATGAATCCTTGCCTTGATATAACTGCTCATTTGCAGCAAGAAAAGGAAAATAAATTTTTCTATAAACAATTGATAAAAGAACTCTCTCTTGCCTACAAACTGGACGAATCGGAAGTTAGTCAGTATTCCTTTGCCCAAATCGATGATTTTCAAGCAACCATACCTGTTCGGATATGGCAAAGGATGAACGGGGGGGATTATGCATATACATTACACAGCAAAAAATACGAAGAATGGAGAAAGCATATAAACGCTCCAATACAATTAACATTTCATTTTTCAGAAGACTTTGATCGGATTCAGCAAATGATCAAACATTTCTTTAAAGAACAAGAAAAGATTTTATAGGATTAGTCCGATCGTACATTTGTATTTAGGACTAATCTTTTCTTTTTTTGCATACGATACAATACCAGTTTTCGGTATGGAGGGATTTGATGTCAGTTGTACAACGAATATTGATCATTGGTGTTCAGCAGTTTATCGGATTTCATTTAGGCATGAAGTATTTGGAAAAAGGATGGGAAGTAGACGGTGTGTTCATTGAACCGAAAGATGTGCGGCAAAAAAAATTGGCTGAGGAAGAAATGATGTGGCTCGGGAGAAACGCTTTTTTCCGTTTATGGCACCGGGATGATTGGCTTGAACACATCATTGGGCGCAAATACCGCTTGATTTATGATTGCGAGACTTTTACTGAGCATTCAGGAAGAAATGAAACGGGGAAACGATTTGAAAAAACGATAAAAGTTTTAGAAAAGAAAGAGGCGCCTATTATTTTTTTGTTTTCTTGCGAATATTGCGATGATCAACTGAAATGCAAGCTGGAACAACAATTGCAAGAACTAGGAATGCCCCATTTATTTGTTCATGTACCAACCGTTTTTGGCGCTTGGCAGCCGCTCAATCATTGGATGACAAAATGTATGCTTGAGAAAACGGAAAACGCAAATGAGAACGTATTTATTTGCGACCTTCTTCATATTGAGGAAGTCATTCAAATTTTGCTGGAAATAGACGACGAGCTTATTTTTGAAAAAAATGTTTTCATTTCTTCGAATGATGAGGGACGAGTGAAAAAAGTGATGGATTTTCTCAAGTTGGATCGTTATTCGTACAGCCCCCCTCCTGCTCAGGAAATGAAGGTTTTAGTTCCAAGAAAAAAAGCGAATATCGAAACGTCATTAAAAAAATTGGATGATTTTTTCGCTGAAATCTCCTTAATATTGGATTTGGAAGAATAATTTGTCTTTACTTCAATCCTTTTGTATAGCAAAATATAAAGTGGATTTATTGATTTGACATTTTTCGATAAAAATCGACGCCGACGAAAGTTGAAAAATAAAAGATTCGTTCGTTTTGCTGTAAAGAATCAAAAAAGCATTTTAAAAGAGGAAAGGATGGAGTTGTATGGAATGAACAAGAATATGATCATGATTTTCGTTCTTTTTTTGCTGCTTGTCGGTTGTGGACAAGTGCCAAAGGAAGGAAACTTAAAAAAAGTAGGCTTGCTCGTTCCAGAGACAATCAATGACCAGGTTTGGGGAACAAAAGGCTACAAAGGCTTATTGGAAATCCAATCGAAACTTGGGGTTGATGTTTTTTATAAGGAAGGGATCAATTCTGAAGCGACCGTAAAACAAGCGGTTGAAGAATTCCATGAAAAAGGTGTAAATTTAATCATTGGGCATGGAAGTGAATATCAAAATTTTTTTAGGGAGATTCAAGATGAATATCCTGATATTCATTTTGTTTTTTTCAATGGCGATGCCAAAGGGAAAAATGTTACAAGTTTAAACTTTGAAGCGCATGCAATGGGATTTTTCGCTGGAATGGTTGCCGCACACATGACCAAGACAAATCATGTCGGAATCATTGCTGCGTTTGAATGGCAGCCGGAAACAGAAGGATTTTATCAAGGTGCACTTTATGAAAATCCGAACGTCAACGTCCATATTGAATATGTCGGCGGCTTTGACAAGGTCGATTTAGCTTTGCAAGAGTTGAATACATTAATTGAAAAAAAAGTAGACGTTGTATATCCTGCAGGCGACAGATATAACGTTCCTGTCATAGAACAAGTAAAGAAAAAAGGAATTTATTCCATCGGCTATGTTTCCGATCAAAGCGACCTCGGGTCTCAAGCGGTTTTGACCAGTACAATACAACATGTTGATAAGCTTTATTTATTGGTGGCAAAAAAATTTAATAAAGGGGAATTGGAGAACGGGAATTTATTTTTTGATTTTCAAGATCATGTGATTGATTTAGGAAAGTTTAGCCCGCTGGTGGATAAACCTTTTAAAAATAAATTGCTAAAGCTTGTGGATGAATATAAAAAGACAGGAAAATTGCCGAACGAATAGGGGCTATAAAGGTTCTCCGTCAAGATATGAGGAATGGGATGCAGATTGGCAAGCATCCCATTTACTCTTTAAAAAATTTTTTTATTTGGCCAATGATCGGTGATATTTCGTTGATGACGGGTTTGAGCTCCACTAGTTTCGTGACAATGTCGTCCACCTGTTCCATTAACTTTGAATAATCAATATGATTGCTTTGCTGTTTTCTCTCCTTTTTCCTATTATGATCCCCGCTTTCACTTTCAATAGGTTGAATTGGTGCTCCGAACATTAATTGGCTGAAAAAATCCGGCTGTTCTTTTTTCACCTCTTTTTCAGGCTGATGATCCATGAACATCCCCGCTTTCTTTTTTCTCTATAGTATGTTTATGTATGAAATACAGGATTGCATGGACTTATGACCAATCATTCGTGTTGATCTTCAGAAAAAAATAAGATAAAATTAGTACCAAGTCATAATATTTGCTGTTAATATTTGTCTAAAGGAGATGTGCTGTATGAAAGCTGGAATCGTCGGCATCGGCTGTTATACACCTGAAAACATCGTTACAAACCATGACTTAGAAAAAATCATGGATACTTCTGATGAATGGATTCGGACGAGAACTGGAATCGAAGAACGGAGAATTGCACCGGATGATATGAAAACGTCGGACATGGGAGTAAAAGCCGCACTTGAAGCCATAAAAGATGCGAATCTTTCAGCTGAAGAGATTGATATGATTTTAGTTGCAACTGTTACACCTGATCAATCATTTCCATCCATGGCATGTGTGCTTCAAGAAAAGCTCGGTGCAAAACGCGCTGCTGCAATGGATATAAGTGCGGCTTGTTCCGGCTTCATGTATGCGATGGTAACAGCAAAACAATTTATCGAAACAGGTGTATACAAAAATGTTCTAGTGGTTGGGGTGGAAAAGCTGTCCAAAATCACCAACTGGGAGGATCGGTCCACAGCCGTCTTGTTCGGAGACGGTGCAGGCGCCGTTGTAATGGGGCAAGTAAGCGAAGATAAAGGCATTCTGTCCTTTGAATTAGGAGCGGACGGCAGCGGCGGCAAGCATTTATATGAGGATGGCCACATTGTAATGAATGGGCGTGAAGTATTTAAATTTGCGGTGCGGCAAATGGGCGAGTCAAGCATCAATGTGTTGGAAAAAGCCGGGTTGTCAAAAGAAGATGTTGATTTTCTCATTCCACATCAAGCCAATATTCGCATTATGGAAGCAGCCAGACAGCGCCTTGAACTGCCGGTTGAAAAAATGTCCAAAACGGTTCATAAATACGGAAACACTTCCGCCGCTTCCATTCCAATTTCTTTATATGAAGAAGTGAAAGCAGGTAAAATTAAAGATGGCGATATCATCGTAATGGTCGGCTTTGGCGGAGGCTTAACTTGGGGCGCCATTGCGTTAAAATGGGGAAAATAGCAACTGGTGATGAAAATGAATTCATTTTTTTCGTAACTATCCGAAAAAGGTGAGGTGCTATATTCATGGAAAAACGAAGAGTAGTCGTGACGGGCGTTGGAGCTGTAACTCCGCTCGGACTAACTGCAAAAGAAAGCTGGGAAAACGCGTTGAAAGGCGTTTCTGGGATTGGCGAATTGACTAGGGTAGATAAAGAATTGTTTTCGGCCAAAGTTGCCGCCGAAATCAATGGGTTTCAACCGGAAAACTTTATTGATCGCAAAGAAGTGCGCAGAATGGATCGGTTCACGCAATTTGCCTTGGCGGCATCTTTCATGGCGGTGGAGGATGCCGGATTAAAAATTACAGATGAAAATAGAGAGCGCGTTGGTGTTTGGATCGGTTCAGGCATCGGCGGGATGGAAACCTATGAACAGCAGTTTGAAACGTTTATGGAAAAAGGCTCGAGACGAGTCAGTCCTTTTTTTGTACCGATGATGATTCCTGATATGGCGGCAGGCCAAGTGTCGATTGCATTAGGTGCAAAAGGGGTGAACTCCTGTACAGTAACCGCTTGTGCAACCGGTACAAATTCGATTGGCGATGCTTTTAAAGTAATTCAACGAGGCGATGCCGACGTCATGATTACGGGAGGAACGGAAGCGCCATTAACTAAAATGGCTTTCGCCGGTTTTGGTGCTGCGAAAGCATTATCGACAAACCCTGATCCGAAAACGGCGAGCCGCCCGTTTGATAAAAACCGTGACGGTTTTGTGATGGGCGAAGGCGCCGGCATCATTGTCATCGAAGAGCTTCAACATGCTTTGAAACGCGGGGCGACGATTTACGCAGAACTTGCTGGATATGGTGCAACAGGTGATGCGTTCCATATTACACAACCTGCTCCCGGCGGGGAAGGCGGAGCAAGAGCTATGAAAATGGCCATTGAAGATGCCGGTTTAACGCCGGAAGATATTGACTATATTAATGCCCATGGAACAAGCACGGAGTATAATGATAAATTTGAAACGCTCGCCATTAAAAGCGTGTTTGGAGACCATGCTTACAATTTAACCGTGAGCTCAACAAAATCAATGACAGGGCATTTACTTGGAGCAGCAGGCGGTGTTGAAGCAATTTTTACCGTGCTGGCAGTGAAAGAAAACATCATTCCGCCGACGATCAATTATGAATCGCCGGATCCTGATTGTGATTTGGATTATTCTCCGAATGCGGCAAAGCAAAAAACAGTGCGCGCAGCGATGAGCAATTCGCTCGGATTTGGCGGGCATAATGCAACACTTGTCTTTAAAAAATATGAAGGATAACCAGAATAAACCGATGCTGCCTGTATGAGGCAGCATCGGTTTTTTTTGCAAATGTTTCGCATCAATTTCGATCGCCATTAAGATATGATCAAAATTCATCTTTTCACAAGGAAAAAAGCTGACTTTCCATCTTTTAATTTAGGCGAAAACACAAAACCTCTTCCTTTTTTTGAATATGGTAAAGAAGGGAGGTGGTTTTTTGGGAGTTATTACTACCGGCAAATGGATAAAAGAAGCGAATGGCGATCCGTTGGCAGTTTGTGAAAACTTAGTAAATTATTTCCCGAATGTTTCGAAGGAAGAAATCCATTCTTTTCTTACCGAATACGGAATGCCACGGTTCAGAATGGACGGAAGTTGGATGGAAAAAGCAAAGGAAGCAAGGTTATGGAAGAAAACGAATGATTATTTTTTGCAATTGAAACGAAATTGGAACGGTTCAGATGTGCCAATTTTTATATTTCCAGTTGAAGAGGGAAGAGGTTTATTCATGAGAACGTTTGATCGGCGCTCTGGCATATCTTTTAATGACAAAATGTTTTTGTTTTTGTCTCCGGAAGTGGAAGATGAAGAGCTGATGGCTTTATTGGTTCATGAATATCATCATGTTTGCCGGCTTCAAAAAAACGAAGAGCAGGACGAACATTTGACCCTTATTGACGCAATCATCATGGAAGGGCTTGCGGAACATGCCGTATTAAATAAAGTGGGCGAACAGCATGTAACCGAATGGTGCAAAAAATATCCGAAAAGACAGCTGAAAAGCTGGTGGAAAAGATTGGTTGCCCCTCATCAGCATGCAAAACAAGATGAACCGATATTTAACCAACTTTTGTCAGGAAAAGGCTTTTACCCGCCAATGCTCGGTTACGCAATAGGATATGATATCGTTGATGATTATTATAAGAAAAATTCATTTTCAATAAAAGACAGCTTCCAATTGCCGGCTAAAACCTTTGTGGAATTGTATGAGGCAGAGGAATAAACGCCTCTGCCTTATTTTTTCATCATAAAATGGACAAACCAAGAATAAGAATCCAGTAAGGAAAATCTTTTTTGAAAAAGATGGGGGAATAGCTTTGGTGCAAAAATGGAAATGGGTTGCTGCCGGTATTCTTGTATTAGCGGTCTTTTTATTTGTCAGCTGTTCCGACAAAAACGAGGAAACGAATAAACGCTTGCCAAGGAGCATGGAAACGATGACACAATCGGAATACAATCAATCCGGGATGGAGCATAATCCTTTCATCATCGGTTCTCCCCAATCTCCGCAAATGTTTAACCCGCTTTTTTCGTTGGATGAGACAAGCTCTGAAATCGAAAACCTGATTTTTGATGGATTAGTAAGGATCGATGAAAACCTGCAGCCGAAACTGCATTTAGCAGAGGACATTCAACAATCGGATGGCGGATTGACATATACAGTGAAAATTCGCAAAGGAGTCAAGTTTCATGATGGGGCGGCATTAACGGCAGATGATGTCGTATTTACTTTCAGCATTCCGTTAAGCCCTGAATATGATGGCAATCGCGGTTCAGATTTTGAAATGATTAAAAGTGTCCAAAAAATGGATGATTATACGGTGCAATTTCGATTAAACCGAAGAAACCCCTCTTTTTTGCCAGTAACATTGACTTATGGGATATTGCCGAAGCATTTATTGAAAAAGACTCCCATTTATCAGCTTGATGAACATCCTCTCAATTTCGAAAAGCCGGTTGGAACCGGTCCATTCCGGTTCGTCAAATGGGAGAAAAACAACTATATAGAATTTGCCGCCAACGATCAATATTTTTTGGGAAAACCCTTCATACAATCCATTAAATATCAAATCGTCCCAAACAAAACCGATCTCATTCAACAAATACAAAATGGGGAGATTCATTATGCATTTGGATTCGATCATAAGGATGCCAAAATGATCAAAAAAAGGAGAGGAATCAATATTCAATCGCAGTGGTCCCATTCATATGCGTTTATCGCCTGGAATCAGAGAAAGGAATTATTTCGAGACAAACGGGTAAGACAGGCGCTGGCGATGGCAATTGACAAAAAATCTATAATCCGCCATATTTTACGCGGAGAGGGAAAAAAAGCTGATATTCCAGAAAGTCCTGTTTCAAACGTATATACGGAGGAAATCGAAGCCCTTCCGCATAAACCCAAAAAAGCAAAACAAATTTTGAAAGAAGCGGGCTGGAAAGATACAGATGGGGACAAGATATTGGATCAAGATGGCAAGAAGTTTTCCTTTACACTAAAAACCAACACGGAAAACGGTATTCGAATGGAAGTGGCAAAAGAAATTAAAAAACAATTAAAGAAAATTGGAGTGGAAGTACAGACCGAATTTGTCCAATGGGAACCGTTAATTGAACAAATATCGCCGCCAAATTGGGATTATGACGCTGTCATTTTAGAATGGTCTTTATCCGCTTTTCCAAACCATTTTCAAATTTTTCATTCCAGCCAGCGAGAGAACGGCCTAAATTTTGTTTGGTGGGAAGATGCCAAAGTTGACCAATTGCTTGAGGAAATAATGAAAACAACCGCCCCGGGGAAAAGAAAAGCACTAAACAAAGAACTCTTTCAATTGATCGCTGATGAACAGCCATACACTGTCCTATACTATCCGAAGGAATATCGGGTGATTCCGAAATATCTAAACGGTTATACGTTTCATCACAAAAATCCCTTTTATAAAATCAATGAATGGGCGTTTGCCGAGAATTTTGAAAAATAGGATGATCGATTCGGAAAAAAGTTTTCCTTTGAAAAGAAAAAAATGGAATAAAAAAATCTCCCCCTGCCAATAATGATGACAAACAGTCTTGAAGTGGGGGTCTTGACATGTTGTACTTGCACGATGTATGGGTGAATTGGTTTGAAGGAGAAGAAAATGGTTATAATGTTTGCTATTTTCATGAATGGAGAAAGGATGATAAGATTGAACTATTGGATCAAGTGCCTTTAATAATGGTCGATCAAGACTTATATGATTATATTGAAAACGATTTAGACGAATTGCCGGAAAAGCTATTAAAAGAAGTGCATCAAAAAGCGTATGTGCGGAAAAATCATGAAAGAATTCAGCTTGACTATTGTTTTATTGCAACAGACGGCAAAGGGATATTGGCAGTAGATACAATCGGCTATTTGACGCCAGTTCGGAAAAGCCGCCTCATCCCTAGGCAAGAACAGCTTGTACTGGATATGGTAAAAGACATAGAGCCGGATTCATACGGGTTTTCGTTTGATCATAAAAAAGAAAAACAATACCATCTGCTTTCTCTTGCACCTAAATTTATGTCTGGTTTGACACGAAAGGAACGGCAGTTGAAACAACTTTTGTTTATGGCACTTGACCAATTGCAATCAACTAAAAACACTGCTGAAATGAAATATTGGTATACGGAGTGGAATCCGCATAAATACGAAGAAATTCAATCGCTTGCGTTTGAAGAAATATGGCAAATGCTTTATGACGAAGCCATCATCGGCTGGTCGGAGAAGCATGAACAGCTTTGTGAACGACTGATAAAGGGACAGCCTTTCTTTGAAAAGCTTTGGGAAATGGAACAAGAACCAAAAGTGAATTAACAACAGGTACTTCTGAAAGTTTCTAAAAAACACCCACAGAATTTTTCTGTGGGGTTAACAGTTTTTCGGCTTTTTTTTTCAAATGCATATGCTTACGCCCGCTTTCTCAAAATGGTAGCCTATTTATCGTTTTTTTCTGCCTAGTCCCATTGCGTTCTCCATTTTTTTCAACATTTTCGAAGCTACCTTGTTTGCTTTCTCCGCCCCTTCATCCAAAATGTCATCTAGTTTGTCCGATTCAATTAAAGAATAATATTTTTCTTGGATCGGCTTCAGCGCGTTGATGACAATTTCAGCTAAATCCGCTTTCAATTCTCCGTATCCTTTTCCTGCGTATTTTGCTTCCAAATCTTGAATCGAAATACCGCCGAGAATGGAATAAATGGATAAAAGGTTTGATACTCCAGGCTTTCGTTCTTTATCATACCGGATGACTCCGTCTGAATCGGTTACGGCGCTTTTAATTTTCTTTTCTATTTGTTTCGGATCGTCAAGAAGCGAAATAAATGATTTTTGGTTTGGATCTGATTTACTCATTTTTTTCGTTGGATCTTGCAGCGACATGATGCGGGCGCCGACTTTCGGAATGCGGACTTCCGGAATCGTGAAAATTTCGGCGTATTTTTTATTAAATCTTTCAGCCAAGACCTTCGTCAATTCCAAATGCTGCTTTTGATCTTCGCCAACTGGAACAAGATCGGTGCTGTATAGAAGAATATCAGCCGCCATCAGCGGCGGATATGTTAACAGGCCGGCAGAAACCGCTTCTTTTCCCCTTGATTTATCTTTAAATTGCGTCATTCGTTCAAGCTCGCCAATGTATGAGACGCATTGCAGCATCCAGCCGGCTTGGGCGTGGGCTGGTACTTCAGATTGGATAAATAAAGTTGATTTTGCCGGATCAATTCCCACAGCCAAATAAAGAGCGGCAAGGCTGCGAATATTTTTTCTCAACTCCAATCGATCTTGCGGAACGGTAATGGCGTGTTGGTCGACAATGCAAAAGAAGCAATTGTATTCGTCTTGCAGCTCAACGAATTGCCTCATCGCTCCAATGTAGTTTCCGAGCGTCAACGTCCCGCTTGGCTGAATTCCTGAAAAAATCGTTTTCATTGATCAAATCACTCCTCTTTAAGAATATAAAAAATCCATCCGTCCGTTAGGGACGAATGGACCGCGGTGCCACCCTAATTATTTCACAAAGCAACTTGTGAAATCACTTTCGCCTTTTATCGCAAGACAAACGCCCAACCTACTTATTTTCAGCTGGGTGCTCAAAAGCCCATTCCATACCGGACAGTGTTTGTTTCCACCAACCACAAACTCTCTGATGACTGCTTTCGGCATGTACTCTTCTTTTTCATCGCACGATTATTCATTTAAACGAAATTATAAAAAAACTTTCCGTTCTTTTCAAGTATGTGACTTTTTAAAGCGAAACTGATATTTTAAAAATGTTATCAGGAAGGTGTTTCAGCATGCACCGAGAAATCTTGGAAACATTGCAAAAGTTCACCGCTAATTGAGAATTTTAATATGAAAATGATCCTCAATTGACAGTTGTAACATTTTTGTAAGGATGCAGAAGAAATTTTTTATATGCGAATTTGTTTTTTTATAGTATAATAATCAATAGCAATTCCTTCTTTAAATTGATTTTAATTTAATATTGAACGATACACCTTTTTTGGTGACAAGGAGAGTGAGAATCAGATGGTAACTTTGTATACATCTCCGAGCTGCACATCATGCCGAAAAGCAAAATCTTGGTTGGAAGAACATCAGATTGAATATAAAGAGCGGAACATTTTTGCGGAGCCTTTAACAATTGATGAAATCAAAGGGATTTTAAGAATGACGGAAGATGGTACGGATGAGATTATTTCTACCCGTTCAAAAGTATTTCAAAAGTTGAAAGTGGATGTCGATTCGCTTCCGTTGCAAGATTTATACGATCTCATTCGGAAAAATCCGGGAATTTTGCGGCGCCCGATTTTGATTGACGAAAAAAGACTGCAAGTTGGGTATAACGAAGATGAAATCCGCCGCTTTTTGCCAAGAAAAGTCCGGACGTATCAATTGCGGGAAGCGCAACGATTGGCAAACTAAAACGGAGAGACAGCCTTCCGGAATGGATTCCCGGGAGGCTAAGTTATTTTTTTGGCCATGTTGCAAAGAAGAGCGTAAAACAAAATCAATAAAGAAGTTAAATAAGGAAGGCCTTGCTTCAATGCGCCATGGCCGAAAAATGAACCGATGATATCATCTGCCACCATCATGCGGCCGGCCGTGAAGGCTAAAATTGCGCCGCCGGCATAGATGAGCGCCGGAAAGCGGGACATGGCTGATATCATGAATTTGCTTCCCAAGATGATGACCGGAATTGAAATGACAAGACCAATGACAACAAGAAGAACATTTCCTCCAGCTGCACCTGCTACTGCAATCACATTATCAAGTCCCATAAATAAATCTGCCAAAACGATGGTCTGAATCGCTTTCCTTAATGAATGATGACTTTTGATGGATGTATGTTCTTCACCTTTTCTTGTTAATAATGATGAAGCGATAAACAGGAGCAACACACCGCCCGCAAACTCAAGAAAAGGTATTTTCAGTAAATGGACAGCTAAAATTGTCAACAAAATACGGCAGCAAATGGCCAGCAGTGTGCCGAACAAAATTCCTTTCTTTCGCTGTTCTTCAGGCAAATTGCGGCAGGCGAGAGCAATGATGATGGCATTATCGCCTCCTAATAATAGATCAATGCCGATAATGAGCAAAAGTGAGAAGATAAATGGCTCTTCCATAATCAACCTCTTTTCAAACGAATTGCTTGTACATTTATATGAAAAATCGAAGCGATTATGCCTTTTAGGTAAATAGCGGTTTTTTCTAATTTCAAGACTTTTTTTATTTCTTTATGAAGAAATTTATCATAAAATAGTAATAGACATTGAACAACTAGATGCTCACGGATAAATATCGTAAGTTTGGGTATAGTGAAGAAAAGTGCAATTCATTCGGGGGTTTATTGTCCCTTCGAAAATCTATACAGAAGGGAAGGTTGTTCAAATGGAAATTGAACGAATTAATGAGCATACGGTGAAATTTTACATCTCCTATGTTGACATAGAAGAGCGTGGTTTTGACCGCGAAGAAATATGGTACAATCGGGAACGGAGCGAAGAGCTGTTTTGGGAAATGATGGATGAGATTAATGAAGAAGAGGATTTTCCGATGGAAGGTCCACTTTGGATTCAAGTCCATGCAAATGATAAAGGCTTGGAAGTGGTGGTGACGAGAGCCCAGCTTTCAAAAGATGGCCAAAAGCTGGAATTGCCCATTATGGATGATAAACTGAAGGAAATCCCAGTTGATGAAAATATAGAATCCTTGTTGGACAAACATTTTAATTCGTCAGGAAGCTCCCATTTTGAAGAAGATGAGACAGTCGAATTGCAATTCGTCCTGAAATTCCAGGATTTTGAAGATTTGATTGCTCTATCAAAGCACCATTTGGAAGGGTTCCAAAACAGCTTATACGTTTATGAACAACAGTACTATTTATTCATTGAATTTTTCGATGCAGAAGACGAACGGGTTGAAGATTTGTTAAGTATCATTCTTGAGTATGGGCAAGAATCAAAAATGACCATTCATGTATTGGATGAATACGGTCAATTAATCATGAAGGACAATGCCTTGGAACAAATCAAATCGCACTTTTCTTAACATTGCCGATTTCAATTTGAAATCGGTATTTTTACTTGATAAGATGAATGCAATACATGAAAACTGTATCTCCACGGTTGAACAGTTGACTGGAGGGACTGTATGAGGAAAATTTTGCAGCTTGCTGTTTTTGTTGTTGGCTTCGCCATCGTGCTTTTTTTGATAAACCACTTTTGGGAGAAGGAACTGTTAGGAGCTCTCTCCATTTTGTTTACCCTTTCCATCATTTTTATTGGATTAGTTATTTCTTTGGAAAACCGCCATCCGACCCAAACTTTGACGTGGCTTGTTGTTCTTGGCAGTTTTCCCTTAATCGGCTTTTTCTTCTATTTGTTTTTCGGACGGAATATAAGGAAGCACAGATTATTTAAGAAAAAAGCGCTAATTGATGAAAAAGCATTCGCCCAATTTGAAACAGGCTTTCGTACATATGAGGAAAAAATTGGGAGAATGAGAAACCACCAGCGCCTTTTATTTAAGCTTGCCAACAAACTCGGACATAGTCCAATCTCCTTTCATACGAAAACGAAAATATTGACAAACGGAATTGAAACATTTGACCAAATTTTTGCAGAATTGAAAAAAGCGAAAGATCATATTCATTTGGAATATTACATTGTCCGGCATGATGTGATTGGCCAAAAGTTGAAAAATTTGCTGATTGAAAAAGCAAAAAGCGGCGTGGAAGTCCGCTTTTTGTACGATTCAGTCGGCAGCTGGAAGCTTTCAAAAAAATATAAACAAGAGCTGATGGAAGCCGGAGTGGAAATGGTGCCTTTTTTGCCTGTGACGCTTCCGTTTTTATCAAACCATATCAATTTCCGCAATCATCGTAAAATCATCGTCATTGACGGAAAAGTCGGCTTTGTCGGGGGACTGAATATCGGCGATGAATATTTAGGCAGAAATCCATACTTCGGTTTTTGGCGCGATACGCATATGATGCTTGAAGGAGAGGGTGTTCGAACGCTTCAGCTCATTTTTTTGCAGGATTGGTATTATATGACGGGCCAAAAGCTGCTGACGGAACGATATATATTGACCCGAACGGAATGGGAGGATCAGGAAGGCGGCGTCCAGTTGATAGCAGGCGGCCCTGATAACAAATGGGAAGTCATTAAAAGCTTGTTTTTCTCGATGATTGTGTCAGCCAAAAGTTCGATTTGGATCGCTTCGCCATACTTTATTCCGGACGAAGATATTAAATCCGCTTTAAAAATCGCCGCCTTAAGCGGAATTGATGTTAAGTTGCTGGTTCCCAAAAGACCTGATAAGCGAATTGTATTTTATGCTTCCCGCTCGTATTTCCCTGAGCTGCTTGAGGCGGGTGTGAAAGTGTACGAATATGAAAAAGGGTTTATGCACAGCAAAATCATTATAGTCGATGGTGAGCTGGCCTCGATTGGAACCGCAAATATGGACATGAGAAGCTTTCATTTAAATTTTGAAGTCAATGCCTTTTTATACAGGACGGAAAGCGTTGAAACCCTTGTCAATGATTACTTGCGCGATCTAGAAAGCTCTCAAGAAATAATTCTGGACGAGTTTCAGCTGCGCCCTTTTTACATTAAGCTATTGGAATCCACCTGCCGCCTGTTGTCTCCGTTGTTGTAAGTTTTCGCATTCAAAAGGAGAGTCCTTTTTGAATGCGTTTTTTTCATCTGGTTCTACATCTACATTTCAAAATGGATTTGAAGCCTGATGAGAAAAATAATTGGACCCCCCAAAAAATCTATATCGTTTAATAGCCGGTTATTCCGTGTTCAAGCGAAAAATGAAAAATTATCATCCTGGCATGAGTGGTCAGAAGGACGTTGTGAAAGCAGGAAATTGTAAAATAGAAAAAAATCCGAACAATTGCTGCAAGAGTGGAATTTGGATGAAAAACAAAAATTGAAGCATATGTCAAAAGAAAACTGTGCAAGACGAAATTGTTGCTTGCAATAGCGAGAAGAACCAGGCTGCTCTTATTAGATGAACTGGACCCGCTTTTAAGAGTCGATAGTGAAAAGCATCGTTTCATATGTTGATTTTGACCGCCAAACGTGTGATCGCTACACATGAAATCGACGAAATGGAATCATTGTTCGATGATGTGGATGATCATGAATGATGGAGAATTTGTTGGGAAAGAGAACGTGGAACGGCTTCGGGATGAAGAGGGGATGTCCGTGGGCAATGGTTTAAACATGTAAAATGAAGCAAGGGAGATAGCTTCCATTTTTTATGAATGGCGGACAGAGCATGGACAAAAAAGCCGGGTTTTGCCGGCTTTTTTAAAGGATTTTTTATATCGTTGGCGAATAGGTATCGTAGCAGTTTAGAAAGGATGTGATAAAGAAATGTTTGTGGCCGTTTTGCCGAACGGTGAAAAAGTGAATGTGACAGATTCTTTTTGGTCGAAAAAGGAGCTTGAAACGTTAAAAAAAGAGCAATCTTTTGTTTGCCCCGCCTGCAGGAAGGAGGTGCAATTAAAGGTCGGCACGATGAAAATTCCTCATTTCGCCCATCTGTCATCCTCTTGCTCAGCAGATGCTGAAGCTGAAAGCTGCTATCATTTGAACGGAAAAAAACAGCTGTATAGGTGGCTTCAGAAACAGCAATTAAAGGCAGAACTTGAGAAATTTTTCCCATTGATCAAACAGAGAGCGGATCTATTTACGTTTTTTCAGCAAAACAAATACGCCATCGAATACCAATGTGCAACCATTTCGTGGGAACAGGTTAAAAAGCGGACGCAAGGCTATCAACAAGAAAAAATCATCCCGCTTTGGATCCTTGGGTGGAATCAAGTAAAGCAAGTTGGTCCTCAAATATACCGCATTACTCCATTTCATTGGCAGTTTCTGAATCCTTTGCAAAACAAACAACCGTTGATCATCAGCTATTGCTCTGACATGAACATGTTCATGCTGCTTTTAACCCCCGTCCCTTTCACCAAACAACTCGTTTTTGCCTCGATTGTCAGGATCACTCCAGATTTCTTAAGGTTTCAAGATTTTTTTACAGGAAAAGAACTTTTGATGAGACCGTTTATGGAACAGTGGCTAAAAAAAATCGACCGCTATCGGCTGAAACCTCCATCCAAAACATCGAAACAAGAACGGATGCTGCAAAAAATGGTGTATGAAGCAAGCGGCTTGTCATTGTCGCAGCTTCCGATTGAGGTGTTTGTCCCGCTTAGAAGCGGTTTTATGATCGATGAAGCGGTTTATATATGGCAAAGCTACGTTTTATTATTTATTCATAAATTACACAGAAATGAAGCGTTTCATGTTGAAAAGCTTGTTTGGTTTTTAAAACATTTGCGAATAAATGGAAGAATTTGCCCCGTACCAGTTGACATAAAAATACCGCTGCTAGAATATTTGAACGTTCTTGCCCGTTTGCAAATTTTAGAGCCGATCGGCCCCTATTCTTTCCGCAAAGCGTCATCTGTTTTTAATCTCGATGATCGGAAGATACGGGAAAAGCGGCTCAAACAATATTTCCTTCAGGAAGGTATGTTTTACGGCCCTGTCGAATAACATAAACATAGTTCTGTTTCTTTGCGTTTCGGCAAAAAATCCAATATGATGAAAATAATCTATTACATTAAAGGGGGAAATCGTCAATGTCCAATGAAACAGCTGTCAAAAGGCTGCCAAAACGGGAAGAGGTTCCTGTCGAGTATACATGGCGGCTCGAAGATATTTTTCCCACAGATGATGATTGGGAAAAAGAATTTACGGAAGTGAAAGAAGCGATTCCGAAAATTGCCGAATACAGAGGGAAGCTTGGGGAATCCGCTGACATTCTCTTTGAAGCGCTGAGCTATCAAGATTCTGTCATGGAACGTTTAGGAAAGCTTTATACATATGCCCATATGCGCTATGACCAAGATACGACAAACTCATTTTATCAAGGGCTTCATGACCGGGCGACGAACCTTTATACACAAGCTTCGAGCATATCGTCCTATATCGTCCCGGAAATTTTGTCGATAGAAGAAGGGACGCTGCAGCAATTTTTGCAAGAGCATGAAAAATTAAAGCTGTATGCGCATGCGCTCGATGAAATCAACCGCCAGCGTCCTCATGTACTTGATGCTGAGCAGGAAGCGATTTTGGCGCAAGCGGCGGAAGCTTTGGGAACCGCTTCAAATACGTTCGGAAAATTAAACAATGCTGATTTGGAATTTCCGGCGATAAAAGATGAAAAAGGGGAAGAAGTGGAAGTGACCCACGGCCGCTATATCCAGTTTATGGAGAGCGAAGACCGCAGAGTGCGCCGAGATGCGTTTTATGCGTTGTACAGCACTTACGGAAAGTTTAAAAACACATTCGCCAGCACTTTGAGCGGAGCAGTGAAAAAAAACAATTTTTATGCGAAGGTTCGAAAATATGAAAATGCCCGCCAAGCGGCCTTGAATGCCAACAATATTCCGGAAGAGGTTTATGAAAATTTAGTAAAAACCATTAACGAACATTTGCCGCTTCTTCATCGTTATGTGAAACTTCGTAAAAAAGCATTGAAGCTTGACGAACTGCACATGTATGACTTATATGCGCCGCTTGTACAAAACGTTGAAATGAAAGTAACATATGAGGAAGCGAAAGATCTCATTTTAAAAGGCCTTGAGCCGCTGGGAGAGGAATATATTTCTATCTTAAAAGAAGGGTTTGACAACAGATGGATAGACGTCATTGAGAACAAAGGAAAAAGAAGCGGAGCGTATTCTTCCGGGGCGTACGGTACAAATCCTTATATCTTGTTGAACTGGCAGGACAATGTCAACAATTTATTTACCCTTGTCCATGAGCTCGGCCATTCGGTGCACAGCTATTACACAAGAAAAACGCAGCCGTATCCGTATGGGGATTATTCGATTTTCGTTGCGGAAGTAGCTTCTACATGCAATGAAAACTTGCTCAATGAATACTTATTAAAAACGATCGATGATGAAAGAAAACGGTTGTATTTGTTGAATCACTATTTGGAAGGTTTTAGAGGAACGGTATTCCGGCAAACGATGTTTGCGGAGTTTGAATATGACATCCATTTAAAAGCGCAAAATGGCGAGCCGCTCACGCCAGAGCTTTTGACGAAAACGTATTATGAATTGAATAAAAAATATTTTGGCAATGAGATTGTCGTCGATGAAGAAATCGGTTTGGAATGGGCAAGAATCCCACACTTTTATTACAATTTTTATGTTTATCAATATGCAACAGGCTTCAGTGCGGCCAGTGCGTTAAGCAAACAAATTTTATCTGAAGGAGACCCTGCGGTTGAACGCTACATTGAATTTTTGAAAGCTGGAAGCTCCGATTATCCGATTAATGTGCTGAAAAAAGCCGGAGTTGATATGACATCCTCCAAGCCTATTGAAGAAGCCTGCAAAGTGTTTGAAGAAAAACTGTCGGAAATGGAAGAGCTTTTATGAAAAAGAAAGCCATTGAAAAAAGGATGGAGCCCCATCCTTTTTTCAATGGTTCAAAAGCCGCGGAAAGTATTTCGGTTGTTAAAAAGCAAAAAAGCGATGAAAATGGAGATGAAAAACAGCGGCGAAGTGACATAAACCGGGGCTAAATTCATTAATCCCAAAACATGATAAAAGAAAGTGAAAATAACCAATAATATGCTGGCGATCATCCAAAACATGTTCATTGCTCACCCTCCCGTTCCCGTTAATAAAGTTTATGCAATCCTTTCGATTGTCATGTTTTGTGACAAATTTGTGAATTGTTATTTTTCCTCTTGATCGGTTAGCGAAAATTTGATATATTTAAATCGTGAAATTGATCACAAACAAACATTTACCCCTTTGTTTGACCGTGAAAAATTTCTCCCATCCCCTTTGTTGTCATAAAGACAAAAAAGGAGCCGCAAACAAACAAATGTTTGCGGCTCCTTTTTTTAATATTTTAATAAAGGTAAGCGTTTACATTTCTAAACTTATAAAGGCAGAAAGCTCTTGATTTAAGCTTTCTGCCTTTATAAGAAACTTTCCTCTTTCATTCGATATACCGCCAAAACGTTCCGTATTTCACCGGCACTCGTTCAACCATTTGCTGCAGCTGCAGCCGCTTCATTTCCCTCTCCGTCTCTTTATGGCTCATGTTATAGACAACGGCAATTTCTTTTGTAGCAACGAATTTATAATGTTTTAAAAAGATTTCGAGCGGGGGGACTTGGGATGGCTTCGGTTTATCTCCAATTAATTCCCCTAAGATGTCGACATATGTTTCATAAGGATAAAGACCAGTAATTTTCAGCCCTTCCTTTTCTTCATTGCAATGGAAAAAAACAAGAGTGGGGATTTCTTGCACATCCATTTCCATCGTAAACTGAAAGTCGCATTGCAATGCTTTTTTCGCGCTCGGCGAATAAAGATCGCCTTGAAATTCATTCACATCCAAACCGGCTTGTTTGGCGATCTCGATCAGCACTTCTTCATCGGCGATATTTTGTTTCTGCAGAAAAACGCATTCCTGCAATTTTCTTAAAAAGCGGATGCCGGCTTTCCTTCCTTGCAATTCCGCCGCTTTTAAAGCAAGTGAAGCGGTATAAGGGGAAGAAATCGGATTTTCCAGCCACAGCGTACCATCACATGACATGCCGGAAAAACATGCTGTTTTTTCCCAAAATTGGGCGATCGTCGGTTTCCCTCTTTTCGTTAAATTTAACGTTGCGAGCTGTCCGCAAACGATGTGGCGCAAAGAAAAAAAGCGCCCATACTCAATTTGCAATTTCTTGATGAACGGCTCAAGAGCCCAGCATTCCGGACATAATGGATCAATGAATAAGTAAATCTCGATCGGTTTTTTCGGATGACTTTGGCAATGAGAGAAAAAATTTGCTGCGTTTGCCTCTTTACAGTTGTCCCGTTTCAATGGAATGCCCCTCCAACTCATCATCCTGTGAATTAATCATATGCTGGGCAGTCATCACGAGCCGGCCATAAAAGTAATCTGCTATTTCCCCTTTTAAACCAACTTCGTCCATCGCTTCGCGCATGCAAGAAAGCCATGCTTCGGCTCTTTTCGGGGTAATGGGAAAAGCTAGATGTCGGGCTCGCAGCATGGGATGTCCGTGCTCTTCCGTGTATAATGGAGGGCCGCCCAAAAACTGCGTTAGAAATTGTTTCTGTTTCCTCGCGGTTTCTGATAAATCCTCGGGAAAAATCGGTTTTAGAAGAGGATGTTTCTTAACTTTATCATAAAAAGCGTCAACAAGCATATGAAGCTTTTTCTCGCCAATCACATCAAACGGAGTGAAGGATGATTTTGTCATGGTGATTGCTCCTTTAAAATCATTCCAAAGATTTATTACATTTATTTTATCAGCATAGTTTGCGGATCTCAAACAAACCGCTTTGAAACATGGCGATGGCTGCTGTTCGCAAAGAAAAAGAAGGCGCCATTGGACGCCTTCCTGGACATGCTGCAATCATGCCTCCCGATGTTGACAAGGAAAATGGAGATGCGGGTAAAGGTTTAAGCAAAATATTGCCGTGTGATTTTTCTTACATAATTCTGTGTTTCCTTAAACGGTGGGATGCCGCCGTATTTGTCCACATTTCCTGGCCCTGCGTTATAGGCCGCCAATGCAAGTTGAATATTGCCGTTATAACGCGTGAGCATTTGCTTTAAATATTTTGTTCCGCCTTCAATATTTTGAAGCGGATCGTATGGATTGGTTACCCCGAGCGCTTTTGCCGTTGAAGGCATAAGCTGCATATAGCCGATAGCGCCTTTGGGGCTGACGGCATCCTTTTGAAATCCAGATTCTTGCTCAATAACCGCCTTAATTAGTTTTGCATCAATCCCGTATTTACGAGCAATTTTTTCGATTGCCTGCAAAAGATTAAACGATTTTCGATCATTGGTGCGATCGTGTTCTGCTTTATTTTCTGCGGAAGAAGGGGCTGCAGCCATTTCTTTTGTCGAATCGATTTGCACGCCTTGCTCTTGGAAAAAATCGAGGATATCTTTAAATGAAAGAGCAGCTGAAGACGGAACGGTTTTCTCCTGTTCCTGCCCAGTTCTTCCCGATAAGAGGCGCAGAACTTCCAATTCAAACAAAACGTTTAATGAATAATTTGTATTCATCGCCCATTCTCCTTTGAACGTTTGGCAAGATAAAGCCGTTTGATTTTATTTTCGGTTTTGCGGAGTGGAATGCCATGCATCTTTAAAAGGCTATAAAACATTTGCATCCCTTCCTTTTCATCTTTTGCTTCAAATTCTGCTTCAAAGTCTTCTTTATTTTCATATCGGCTATGATCCAAGACAATTAAACCGTTTTTATAAACTTTTTCGGCACGGAACGTGGTGAGAGAACCGAAGAGAACAAGCTTTTCAGGCTTTATCCCAAGCCGAGCAATTTTTTCCATTACCTCCCCCTCTTTCGGCAGGAGAGAAGTGCGAATGGCAGTTAGGGCTTCCTGTTCTGATAGAGGCTGGTGTGTTTCTAAAAGTCCTACACGTGCCGGTTCTTTTAGCGTCAGCACATATCGGTTGTTCTTCGCTCTGATTCTTAAAGCGATGCCAAGCTCTTTCAATTGGAAAAGCTCTGTATCAAAATAATGATTTTCCTGTTGGACAAAATCGTTTTCAGAAAGATGGAAAAAAGAGGTCAACCGGTCAAACTCTTCTTTTGTGAGCAAATTTTTAAATTCGATTTCGATCTGTTGGCTCATCCGTTCAATTCCTTTCCAGTTGCAAGCGAGAAATACATTTATCAATATGATACAATAAAATTAAATACAATTGTACATGTATTATTGTACATGTAATATTGTAAATGTAATGTTTGGATGGAAGGATGGTCATCTTGAAAAGAAAGATCGAAGTGCTAAAAGCGTTGATAACAGATGACAAGCTGCTGCTTGAAACGGAATCGGTTCAAGAAGACACCAGCAAGTGGATAGCCAAGGGGCATATTCTTGTTGATTCAGATCAGTTTTCTTTCTTATACATATTGGATGATGGCGACGATTTTATTTACATAAATATACCGGAGAACGTATGGCCGGATGTAAATCAGGCCAAAAAACAGCGGCTCCCAGTTTACGCAGTTGTCAACAACCGGGACATATTGCTTGATCATTTTTATCAAGAACTGGACTTTCTGCTGGAAAATATAAAAGGGAACGCCAATTATGGAGAGGAATTGGAGAAAAAGGTAGAGAACGCTTTTGACTGATTGGGGGAGATGGGATGAATTACAGCGAATGGGAACAATTTTTGGCGCCTTATAAACAAGCGGTTGATGAATTAAAAGTCAAACTAAAGGGGATCCGTTCTCAATTTGAGCTGAAAGGTGAGCATTCACCTATTGAGTTTGTCACCGGAAGAGTCAAGCCAGTGCAAAGCATTCTGGAAAAGGCGAAGCGTAAACAAATTCCCCTTCATCGATTGGAAGAAGAAATGCAGGATATTGCCGGCCTCCGAATGATGTGCCAGTTCGTTGATGATATTAAAAAAGTTGTGCAAATGCTGAGGGAACGACATGACTTGGAAATTGTTGAAGAAAGAGACTATATTTCGCACAAAAAAGCGAGCGGCTACCGCTCCTACCATGTTGTTGCCAGATACCCCGTCCAATCATTTGAAGGATTGAAAAAAATATTGGTGGAAATTCAAATACGAACGCTTGCCATGAATTTTTGGGCAACTATCGAACATTCGCTCAATTATAAGTACAGCGGCAAAATACCCGAGGATATTAAAATCCGCCTGCAACGTGCGGCGGAAGCAGCTTACCGGCTTGACGAAGAAATGTCGCAAATACGCGGGGAAATCCAAGAAGCGCAAGTCATCTTTTTACGAAAAATTGAACCAACTCTAAAAAAGGAGAATGGAGAGGAATGAAATTTGCGATCACATCAAAAGGCGATGACACATCGAATACACTGGCGCAAAAGATACGCACTTATTTGCTGGATTTTGACTTTCAATATGATGAAGATCAGCCTGATATCGTCATTTCGGTTGGCGGAGACGGGACACTGCTCTATGCGTTCCATCGCTATAAAAGCAGATTGGATAAAACGTCATTTATTGGGGTTCATACCGGCCACCTCGGCTTTTATGCCGACTGGCTTCCGCACGAAATTGAAAAAATGGTCATCGCCATTGCGAAAACCCCTTTTCAGCTTGTGGAATACCCGTTGCTGGAAGTGGTTGTCCGCCACAACGGGGGAAGCGAAGCGAGTTATCTTGCCCTCAATGAATGCACCGTGAAAAGTATTGAAGGCACTCTTGTAATGGATGTTATCATCAAGGGCCAGCTTTTTGAAACGTTTCGCGGTGATGGATTATGCATTTCAACACCAGCGGGCAGTACAGCTTACAACAAAGCGCTCGGGGGTGCCATCATTCATCCGTCGATTTCAGCCATTCAATTAACCGAGATGGCTTCCATAAACAACCGAGTGTTCCGGACAGTCGGGTCTCCGCTGATTTTGCCAAATCATCATACGTGTTTGTTAAAGCCTGTTAATGATGTGGATTTTCAAGTGACCGTCGATCATTTAACACTGCTCCATAAAGATGTTAAATCAATCCAATGCCGGGTTGCCAAGGAAAAAGTAAGGTTTGCGAGATATCGGCCTTTCCCGTTTTGGAAAAGAGTTCGCGATTCGTTTATAGCAGACTAAATAAAGGAAAGAATCGAAAATGGGAACCTTCCAGCTTCGTTTTATAGCACAAAAGAAAGATCATGGAAAACTGCTAAAAGATTTTTTACGGGAGCATGGCGTTTCAAAAGCGTTGTTAACCGATATAAAATTCAACGGCGGAAAAATGATTGTCAATGGCTATGAAAAAAATGTCCGCCACATTTTGCAAGCTGGCGAGGAAGTGCTCGTCCTTTTTCCTGATGAAAAAAGAAGCACTTCGATGCTGCCTGAAAAAGTGGATTTTAAAATTGTATATGAAGACGAGCATTGTCTTGTTGTTAACAAACCGCCGTTTTTAAACACGATTCCATCGAGGGAGCATCCGACAGGAAGTTTGGCGAACGGTCTTTTATACTACTATGATCAAAAAGGGGAAAACTATACCGTTCATATTGTCAACAGACTTGATCGGGATACGTCAGGATTGATGCTTGTAGCAAAGCATAGGTACAGCCACTCCCTTTTTGCCGGCGAGCAGCGAACAGGAACGGTCAAACGTGTTTACAATGCCATTGTCCATGGAATCGTTGAGAAGGATCAAGGGACGGTTAATGCGCCGATTTCAAGGAAAGAAGGAAGCATTATTGAGCGGACAGTAAGGGAAGATGGACAAGAAGCTGTCACGCATTATCGGGTTTTGGAACGTTTTTCTGACAAAACATTGGTCGAACTGCATCTCGAGACAGGCAGAACACATCAAATTCGAGTGCATATGGCATTTATCGGCCATCCGCTATTGGGGGATACTCTATATGGCGGCGAAAAAAAAGAGATTGACCGTCAAGCCCTTCATAGCCGGCAACTTTCCTTTTTTCATCCTGTTTTCAAACAGAGGATGGAATTTCGGTGCAAGCTTCCGTCAGATATGGAAAAAATATTGAAGCATGCGCGTTAAAAGTGCATGCTTTTGTTTATGGAAAATATACGACAAAAACCGTCTGATTTGTTAATATAGAAAAACATACTATAACATTTGTCCGTTGATGTCGGAAAGGAGGAGGATTGGATGGTGGAAAAGTCAGCCCTATGGGAAAATATGATTCATCATCTGAAAGAAGAAAATTTGGATGAATTCCGCTCGTATTTTTTCGAACTTCATCCTTATGATCGGGCAAAATTCTTTTTGAAATTAGATCAAACGGATAGAATGCACGTATACCATTTCCTTTCTCCTGAAGAAATGGCTTCTGTTTTTGAAAACGTAAAGGAAGATAAAAAAAGGCTTCATATGTTATTGAATGAGATGGATCCGGCTTTTGCCGCAAAAATGTTTGAGCACATGAATGTGGATGATGCGGTGGATGTGCTAAATGAGCTGAGCAAAGACCAAGTGGCGAGCTACTTGGCGATAATGGATGTACAGGTGGCGAAAAGCATTCGCGAACTTCTAAACTATGAACAATTTACGGCCGGAAGCATCATGACGACTGAATTCATCTCGATTCGGGCCAATCAGACGGTTCGTTCGGTCATGGAAAAATTGCGAAAAGAGGCTCCGGATGCAGAAACAATTTACTATTTATATGTAACGGATGAAGAAAAGCATCTGGCCGGAGTTCTCTCACTAAGAGATTTAATTGTGCATGAAGATGAGACGATAATTGCCGATATCATGAAAAAGAATGTTTATTCCGTCTCTGTAGGCGATGATCAGGAAGAAGCCGCACGAAAAATGAAGGATTACAATTTTTTAGCTCTTCCCGTTGTCGATTTTCAAAACCATCTTCTCGGCATCGTGACAGTTGATGATATCATTGATGTACTTGATGAAGAAGCTTCTGATGACTATTCAAAACTGGCTGCGGTTTCCGATGTCGATTCTTACGATTACAACTCTATTTCGGCCGCAAGGAAACGGCTGCCATGGCTCATCATTTTGCTCTTTTTGGGGATGTTGACAGCCAGTTTAATTGGCCGATTTGAAGAAACGCTGAACAAAGTGGCTGCTTTAGCGCTATTTATTCCTTTAATAGCGGGGATGGCCGGGAATACAGGAACGCAAAGTTTAGCGGTCGCAGTCAGAAGACTGGCGACAGAAGACGGCGCCTCTGAGAAGGTTTGGAAAATCGTGTTGAAAGAAGCAGGCACAGGCGTTATTACAGGAACGGTTTGCGGAGTTGTTGTGGCACTGATTATTTTCGTTTGGAAGCAGGAGTTATTTCTTGGATTGTTAGTCGGCATTTCTATTTTGGCCACATTAACTGTTGCAACGATTGCGGGGGCGTTGATTCCTCTTATTATGCACCGGCTGCATATTGATCCTGCCGTGGCCTCTGGTCCATTTATTACGACAATCAACGATATGATTAGTATCCTCATCTACTTTGGAATGGCAACTATGTTCATGAATTATTTATGATAGCATTTGAAAAAAGGAGGCGGATGATTTGGAGAACCATGCTGTAACTTCATTAGTCATTGTTCTTGTAGCAGCTTTTTTGACGCCGATTTTGCTGCACCGTTTCAGGCTTTCGTTTATACCTGTTGTTGTGGCCGAAATTATAATGGGATTAATCATTGGAAAAAGCGGGTTAAATCTTGTTGAACAAGATGTATGGCTTGCTACTCTTTCGACTCTGGGGTTTATTTTCCTCATGTTTTTAAGCGGGCTTGAAATCGATTTTTCCGTTTTTGCGAAAGGAAAGCAAAAAGAAAAACTGGCAAACGGGAAGGACGCTCCCAACACATTTTTCGCTGCGTCCGTCATCTTTGCAGGCATCTTTATTGTTTCATTGCTTTTGTCCTACTTGTTTATGTGGCTTGGTTTCATTCAAAACGCTTTCTATATGACCCTCGTGATTTCAACGATTTCTCTAGGTGTTGTTGTTCCAACATTAAAAGATGCGCAAATTATGAAATCAAACATCGGCCAGATTATTTTGCTTGTTGCCGTTATTGCTGACTTAGCCACGATGATTTTGCTGGCGGTGTTTGTTTCCTTAAACAGCGGCGGTGAAAACAGGACTTGGCTATTGCTTCTTTTGTTTGCGGCAGGGGTCGTTTTATTTTTTATCGGCAAACGATTCAAAAGCCGCTCCTTTATTGAAACCATGTCGAAAGGAACCATTCAAATAGGAACAAGAGCCGTTTTTACGCTCATCCTTGTTCTTGTCGGTCTTTCCGAAACACTCGGAGCCGAGAATATTTTAGGAGCTTTTCTCGCCGGAGTGCTTGTTTCCCTTCTCTCGCCAAATCCAGATATGGTGCAAAAACTTGATTCCTTTGGCTACGGTTTTTTGATTCCGATCTTTTTTGTTATGATCGGTGTCGATTTAAACCTATGGGAACTGATCAAAGACCCGCAATTATTGATTTTAATCCCTTTGCTTTTTTTAGCATTATTTATTTCAAAAATCCTGCCGGTGTTTATTTTGAGAAATTGGTATGACACGAAAACAACGGTCGCTTCGGCCTTTTTGTTAACGTCCACTTTATCGCTCGTGATTGCCGCTGCCGAAATCGGGGTGAAAATCGGCATCATCAATGATGGAATGGCCGATGCATTAATTTTAGTAGCGGTTTTGACAAGCATCGTTTATCCGATCGGTTTTCAAAAACTTTTCCCTAAGAAGCTTGCTGAGCAGCCAAAGCTGAAAGTGGCGTTTATCGGCGCCAATCAAATGACACTGCCTGTCACAAGGGAATTAGATAAACATTTATATGAAACAACGGTCTATCATACACAGCAAGATAAAATTGATAAGGTGATAGCTCAATCGCTTTTTAAAATTGAAGAATTGGAAGACTACCGCTTAGAAACTTTAGAGGCCCGCAAGGTATTTGATGCAGATATTCTTGTCGTAGCGACTGGCAAAGAAAAAAGAAATGCAGAAATAGCAGCATTTGCCAAAGAATACGGCGTCAAACGGGTCATCGCCAGTGTTTCTTCTCCTGAATTGGATGAAGCGTTGAAGGAAAAAGACATTGATGTATTCTCTGTCATGCTGTCGACAAAAACGCTCCTTAGAGCCTTAATCGAAACGCCAAGTATAATGAAAATATTGACGGACAATGATTCCATCCTTTATCAAATCAACATGAACAACTATAAGTATGATGGAACAAAAATCCGTCATTTCCCGTTCATAGGCGATTGTATTTTCGTCCGTATTTTCCGCGGCAAAGATTCCATCGTCCCTCATGGCGATACGGAGCTGAAAACCGGGGATCGGCTGATTGTAACCGGATCGCGCGAATATGTGAACGAGTTGAAGCAGGAATTACAATTTGGTGAATAATCTTTTAAAAGAAAACATCTTATGATAACATGAAACTATGAAAATAAAATCATTACCAATGATCCACTAGGGGAGCCTTGTTGAAAGGCTGAGATTAAAGTGCAGACTTTAAGACCCTTTGAACCTGATCTGGGTGATGCCAGCGTAGGGAAGTGGAAGAGGGAAAAATGAACAAGTGTCAAAACAATCCCGCCGCCACTTTCCAATAAGGAAAGTGGTTTTTTATGTGGAAAGGAATGAATGCATTGGAGCTCCATGCAGTGACTGATGGTTCAAAATCGGTTGAACAACTTGCCGATATAATTTTATCTATTTCCGCTTCTGTTGATTATGTACATATTCGTGAAAAAGAAAAAAAAGCGGGTGAGATCATCCGCCTGATCGAGCTCCTGATAAAAAGCGGATTTCCCAATCAAAAGCTTGTGATCAATGACAGGCTCGATGTAGCCCTAGTGACGGGCATCCGCAATGTGCATCTTCCGGGGCGCGGGATCCCCGTTCAAAAAGTCAAAGGTGCTTTTCCGGACATCAGAACAGGAGTGAGTGTTCATTCATTGGAAGAGGCGGTAACAGCTGAGAAAGATGGAGCCGATTATATCATGTTCGGGCACATCTTCCAAACGAACTGCAAAAAGGGAAAGGCTCCGAAGGGAGTTGATGTGCTAAGGAAAATTACCGAATGCGTCAAAATACCGGTCATTGCAATCGGAGGAATTGAGCCGGGGAATATTAAGCAAGTGTTAGAACAAAGAGCGGCTGGAGCGGCTGTCATGTCATACATTTTTTCTAGCAGCGATCCTGAAAATGCCGCCAAGCTGCTGAGGAGAGGAGAGAAAGCAAGTGAAGGCTTTTGATGTCGGTATTGTCGGCGGAGGAATCATCGGGCAAGGAATAGCTTACCAACTGGCGAAGGAAGGGTTAAAAGTCGCCGTTTTTGAAGGGGGAACCATCGGCGGAAAAGCAACGTCTGCTGCAGCCGGAATGCTTGGCGCACATTCAGAAAATGAAGAAAGAGATATTTTTTATGAATTGTGTTTAGAAAGCCGAAATTTATATGAAACTCTTTCAGCAGAATTAATGGAGCAAACCGGCATTGACATTGAACTTATCAATGAAGGCATGTACCGCTTGGCTTTCACGGAGGAAGAAGCGGTTGAATTACAAAAACTGGCTGAGACAAATGTGGAGTTTGAATTTCATCCCCGAGAATATGCTTTCGAGAATGAACCAAGTTTATCAAAATCAATCAAAGGCGCTCTTTGGCTGAAGGGCGACGGTCAAGTGAAAGGATCGTCTGTTTGCCATGCCTTTCTGAAAGGCGCTCAAAAATTTGGTGCGAAAGTTTTTGAACAATGTCCTGTCATTGAAATAAAAAAAGAAGCCGGCGGATACAAGATTTCCACTCCTTCTGGATCATTTTTATCCAATAAAGTTATCGTGGCAAGCGGGGTATGGAGCGGTATTTTTTTTGAACAATTGGGATTAAACAATCCAATGAAGCCGGTGAAAGGGGAATGTTTTGCCGTCAAACCGAAAAAGATTATCATCAAGAAAACCTTGTTTTACGATCACTGCTACATTGTTCCGAAAAAGGACGGAAAGGTCATTATCGGAGCGACATCATATGAAAATGATTGGGATGCAAATCCAACTGTGAAAGGAATTTCTGGATTGATGACGAAAGTGCAAAAGCTTATTCCGTCCATAGGGGATGAGCCGATCGTTGATGCGTGGTCATCGCTGCGGCCGCAAACAGAAGACAGCTGGCCGTATTTTGGTGAGCACCCCGAATATAACGGAATCTATTTTGCCACCGGTCATTATCGGAACGGCATTTTGCTCGCACCGATCACTAGTTTAATCATGAAAGATATAATTTTGAACACGAAGAAGTATCAACGTTTTCTCAACGCTTTTTCATTAAATAGACTTTGTTCAGGCGCAAAGGGGAGGTGATGGTCTGTGAAGCTCCGCATAAACGGCCAGCAGATGGAAGTGCAAAACGATATTCAAAATGTTCAAGATTTGCTGGCCTCTTTTCAATTGCAAGACCGCATCTTAGTTGTGGAATTAAATGGGGAAATTGTTTCGAAAGAACAATACAGCACCCAAAGCATCCATGATGGGGATCAAGTGGAAATAGTCCATTTTGTTGGGGGAGGATGATATAATATGTTGAAAATAGGAAATAAAACATTTCAATCAAGATTGCTGCTGGGAACGGGGAAATATCCGTCATTAGAAATCCAAAAAAAAGCGGTCGAGGTATCTGAAGCGGAAATTTTGACGTTTGCCGTTAGAAGAATGAATATTTTTGACTCTTCGCAGCCAAATTTTTTAGAGCAGCTCGATTTATCGAAATATACACTGCTTCCCAATACAGCCGGGGCGAAAACGGCAGAGGAAGCGGTAAGAATCGCCAAACTCGCTAAAGCTTCGGGATTATGTGATATGATTAAAGTAGAAGTGATCGGTTGTGACAAAACGCTGCTGCCAGATCCAGTCGAGACATTAAAAGCATCTGAAATCTTGCTTAAAGAAGGATTCATTGTTCTTCCGTACACATCGGATGACGTTGTTCTTGCCAAGAAGCTGGAAGAATTGGGTGTTCATGCGATTATGCCCGGAGCATCCCCGATCGGATCAGGCCAAGGCATCATCAACCCGCTTAATTTATCATTTATTATTGAGCAAGCGAACATTCCGGTCATTGTCGATGCCGGTGTCGGCTCACCGGCTGATTGTGCATTGGCAATGGAAATGGGAGCCGATGGAGTGTTATTAAATACGGCGGTTGCAGGCGCTAAAGACCCGGTGAAAATGGCCAGGGCGATGAAACTGGCGATTGAAGCTGGAAGACTAGGATATGAAGCTGGCCGGATTCCGAAAAAACGGTATGCTTCTGCCAGCAGCCCAACGGAAGGAATGCTGACAACATAATGGAGCGGTACTCTCGTCAAAGATTGTTTTCCCCTATTGGTGATGAAGGTCAAAAAAATTTATTAAACAGCCATGTCTTCTTGGTCGGAGCAGGTGCGCTAGGCTGCGCCGCCAGCGAAATGCTGGCTCGTGCAGGAGTAGGCAAAATGACGATTATTGACAGGGATTATGTTGATTGGAGCAATTTAGGTCGGCAGCAGCTTTTTACAGAAGAAGATGCAAAACAGAAACTGCCAAAAGCAGTAGCCGCCAAAAAGCATTTAGAAACCGTTAATTCGGATATTTCCATTGAAGCAATTGTCGGTGATTTTTCCGTTCAGTTTGAGGAAAGACTAAGAGAAGTTGATCTGATCATTGATGGAACGGATAATTTCGAAACTCGTTTTCTCATTAACGATTTGGCGATGAAGCACCGTATCCCATGGATATACGGAGCTTGCGTGAGAAGCTACGGAATGACCGCTTCGATTGTTCCAGGGGAAACGCCGTGTTTGCGATGCTTGCTTCAGGCCATTCCTTCCGACGGAATGACATGCGACACCGTCGGCATCATCAGCCCAGCTGTGCAAATGACTGCTTCTTATCAAGTGGCGGATGCGTTAAAATATTTGGTCAGCGGGGAGATGTCCAAACAGCTTGTTTCATTTGATGTTTGGTCGAGGGAGCATTCTATCGTCAAAATAGAAAAATTAAAAAAAGCAGACTGCCCTTCTTGCGGCAAACATCCGACATATCCTTATTTGTCAATTGAACAAGGACTGAAAACCGCGGTTTTATGCGGACGAAATACGGTGCAAATTCGCCCGCAGCAAAACCAATTGATTTCATTTGCTGAGATTGTCAAGCGCCTGAAGCCGATTGTAAAAAATTTAAAAGGCAACGATTATTTAATTTCTTTTGACATTGATCAACATCGGGTCGTTCTCTTTCAGGACGGTCGGGCGCTCATTCACGGCACGAAAGAGGTTGATAAAGCAAAATCGATTTATCAACGTTATATCGGGGCTTAAACGGAGGTATGATGATGACAATAGCAAAAGCGTTGACAATCGCTGGTTCCGACTCTGGCGGCGGCGCCGGCATTCAGGCAGATTTAAAAACTTTTCAAGAACTTGACGTATTTGGCATGAGCGCCATCACTGCCATTACCGCACAAAACACGTTGGGTGTTCATGGGGTGTACCCGGTTCCGCTTGAAGGGATTGTGAAACAGCTAGATGCGATAGGAGAGGATTTGCCTCCTGATGCAGTAAAGACAGGCATGCTTTTTAATGAAGACGTCATTCAAACAGTGGCTCAATCCATTCAAAAACATGGATGGAAAAAGGTTGTTGTGGATCCGGTGATGATCGCAAAAGGCGGGCATCCGCTTTTAGAGCAGTCGGCAGTCAATGCGCTGATTCATGATTTAATCCCGCTTTCCTATATCGTGACCCCGAATATACCGGAGGCAGAGGTGATCACGGGAACGAAAATTCAATCTTTTGCTGACCGGAAAGAAGCGGCCAAAAGGATTCATCAAATGGGTGCGGCAAATGTAATTATTAAAGGCGGACATCAGCCGACAGGAAACGAAATCGTCGATTTATTGTATGATGGACATGAATTTTATGAATGGAAAGGTGCTTATGTCAACACCCGCCATACGCATGGAACAGGATGCACTTTTTCGGCTGCCCTGACAGCGGAACTGGCAAAAGGAAAAAGCGTGATTGATTCGGTGAAAACGGCAAAAGATTTCATCCATTTGGCGGTGGAAAATGCCCCGGGCATCGGCGGCGGGCACGGGCCAACCAACCATTGGGCATATAAAAGAAAAAAAGCTACTTGCAAATAAAAAGCCAGAACGACTGAACGTTCCGGCTTTTTCCTTGCATGAGTACAGTTTTTTTACAACTGGCGGCGAATGGGAAAAAGAAACGCTTTCTCTTTGTGAACATTTTTGGTTTCGTTCTTTTAAAGAATGATATCAAGAGGAAAAAGAGTGTTTTAAGCCTTTATTTTTACAAAGCCTATCCAATAATATTGTAACCTGAATCAACATATATCACTTCTCCTGTTACTCCCCGGGAAAGGTGGCTGAGCATAGCAAGAGTCATGTCGCCCACTTCTTCTTGCGTAACGTTTCTCTTTAATGGAGACTTTTCTTCAATCAATTTTAAAATCTCATTAAATCCCGGAATTCCTTTTGCTGCTAATGTTCGAATAGGTCCTGCCGAAAGGGCGTTTACGCGAATCCCGTATTTGCCTAAATTAAGCGCCAAATATCTGACGCTCGCTTCAAGTGCGGCTTTCGCCACTCCCATCACATTATACGATTCTACGGCGCGTTCCGCTCCCAAATAGCTCATGGTCACAATCGATCCGCCTTCAGTCATATAAGGTTTTGCTTCCCTTGCAACTGCAACGAGCGAATAGGCGCTCGTATCATTCGCAAAAGCGAACCCCTCTCTCGAAGTATTGATGAAGTCGCCTTTTAAATCTTCTGCATGGGCGAATGCAATCGAATGAACAATACCGTGAATAACGCCCACTTTTTCGCCAATTTCAGCAAATGCTTTGCGAATGCTTTCATCGCTGTTGACATCGCATTGTACAATAAGCTCCTGGGGGTAATTGTTTTGTTCCAACAGTTTGGTTAATTTTCCGAGAGAACGTTCCAATCTGTATGTATAAATCAAGTTTGCGCCAGACTTATAAAGAGATTGCGCCACACCCCAGGCAATGCTCCGTTCATTCGCAACACCCATCACCACAATATTTTTGCCTTTTAATTTTAGTAAATCTTCCATTTTATCCTCCATACCCTTATGTATATTTTTATATCTAACTATATTATAGCTGGTTTTAGCATCTGTTACTATCCCCCCGGCAAAATCGCTTCCCATTTAATGTTCGGGACTTGATTTTTCGATGAATAAAGATTGTTTGTTTCATCATAAGCCAATCGTCATCCAATCCCAAGTTCCCTAAACAATAAAAAAAAGCTGTTCTGTTTTTCATGGCTGCGTAAGTTTTTATAAGCGCTTATTCAATTTAGAAGGCTGCAAGCTTCCGAAAGCAAAAAGGGCTCTATTTCGGACTTTTTCATTGCCAAACAGAGGGGACAGGATTTTTTATGGAAAAACGGTCATGAATTCCTTCACTCCTATCATAAAATATGGAAGGAAATCATGAAAAATAGGGGTGGGGTGGCGACAAATGCTGATCAAAAAGGAGAAAATGGAGCCTTTATTGTATATTGTTCAGCCGAAATTGGAAAAGCCGGAAGCGGTTATGCAAACATCTGTTTTTAAAAAGATTTCGCAAACGGAACCGGAGGAGAAAAGCAGCCGACAGATGACACAAGAGGAAATTTACCAAAAGCGCAAAGAATTGCCGCAGATGTCCCTTCATGAAAAAATTGATTTTTTTTCCAATCTGCCTGGTCATGTTTACAAAAATGTGTGCCGAATTGAGACGAAAGAGAAAACATATGAAGGAATTATTTTGTCTAAAGAACAAGAAACGGTCGACATTCGCTCCTTTGACAGCAGCGAACCTATTCGATTGAAGCTTGAAGAAATCACTGAAATTAAAGTGCTAGGCTAACAACATTCACTCGGTTTATACCGGGTTTTTTGTTTGAACGTTTCAGAAATGAAAAACATATGTTGGTTTAAGAAAGGAGAATTGCCGGATGGATTGGAATTGGTTTTCTTTTGTTCTCATAACATTCGCGTCTTTTCGGCTGACAAGATTAATTGTTTTTGATAAAATTGCTTCATTTATCAGAACGCCTTTTTTGGAAACAGTCGAAGAAGCAGGTGAGGCAGGGGAAACGATAACATATTGGAAACCGAAAGGAACAGGCCTCCGATACTGGATTGGAGAGCTGATCAGCTGTTATTGGTGTACGGGAATTTGGAGCGCTTTGATATTATATTTAGGCAATGAATTCATGAGCTTCATTTTCCAGCCGGTTACGTTCATTTTAGCCATTGCAGCATTAGCTGGAATAATGGAACATTTGCTTGACTAGGCAAAAGGAGTGATGGGACTTTGAAAGGGGTTATTTTAGCCGGGGGGAGTGGGACGAGATTAAAACCTTTCACGAATGTGATCAATAAACATTTGCTCCCGGTTGGAAAATGGCCGATGATTTGTTGGCCGATTTTGAAGTTGAAAGAAGCGGGAATCGAGGATATGTTAATTGTGACCAATGAAAAAGATTTGCCGCATTTTTTCAAAATGATCGGAAATGGCAAAAACGATGATGTAACCATCCGTTACGCTGTCCAAGATGGGCCGTTTGGCATTGCTGATGCAATCAAAAAAGCAAAGGATTTCACAAAAGACGATCCGTTCATTGTGCTTTTGGGAGATAACATTTTTGAAATGAACTTGCGCTCTTATCTTCAACCGTTCGTTAAGAGCGGAAAAGATGTGCAGCTTTTTCTCAAAGAAGTGAAGGATCCTGAAAGATATGGCATTGCATTTTTGAACCGCGAAAAAAACCGAATTGTTGATTTGGTCGAAAAGCCTTCCTCCGGCAGATCCAATTTGTGCATAACCGGCATTTATTTATACAAGCCTTCTATTTATGAAATTTTGGATGAGATCAGCCCTTCCCCTCGGGGAGAGTATGAAATTACGGAAGCCAACAAGTATTTTTTGAAAAAAGGAACGATCGGTTTTACTTTCGTAAAAGGATTTTGGATCGATGCCGGAACACATGAGTCTCTGCTGGATGCAAATGTATTTATTTACAATCTAATGAATGGCAAGGTGGAAAAAGATGCAGCCGAAAGTTTCGGTCATCCTGACAAGCTATAATAAGCCAAAAACGGTAGGCAGAGCGATTGAAAGCGTCTTGAAACAAACGTATGATAACTGGGAGCTCTTCATCATGGATGATCATTCGAATGACCAAACACAACAAATTATCAAAAAGTACTTGGAGGATCCGCGGATACAGTTTTATGACAGTATGGTGAGAGACGAAGACAGATATAAATCGACTCGCTATGCCACGTTAATTAACGAGGCGCTGGCAAAAGCAACTGGCGATTATATTACTTATTTGACGGACGACAATTTGTACTTCCCAGACCGCCTTCAAATAATGGCTTCTTATTTAAACAATCATCCAACCCATGGAGTAGTTTATTCCCAGCAATTGATCCGGAGAATGGATGAAAAGGGAAAAACGGTAGATGAAAAGGTTCGCGGGACAAAGGGAATATTAACGAAACCGCAAAATCTCGTCGACCATTGCTCAATTATGCATCGAGCTTCCTTATTGCCCCTTATTTATGGAAAATACGGTTCATATTGGGAAGATTCACCTGAGCATTGGCATAACGGCGATGCGGCATTTTGGGCCCGCCTTACCGAATGGTCTTCGTTTTATCCTATTCCGAAAACATTGGATATATGCTTAAAAACGCCGGATTCTTTTCAAGAACTGAATGCCTTCCTTCCAAAGGAATTGCCTCCGGGATTGCTGGTCGTTTCCACTTCAGGAGAGATGTTTTTAATCGATGGGAAAAAGAGACGGAAAATTGAAAAAGCAGCTTTTCGCCTTTTTCATTACAACCACAATCGGCTTGTTAAAGTGCATGATCCTTTACTTTTTCAATATCCAATGGGAAATCCTATTACAGTACATTCATTTTCCAATGCAAGTGAGTTTCCGAATTTTCGCTTCTTAAAAGTGGAAAAGAAGTACTATTATACAGAAGGTGGTTTTTTAAGACCGATTGAAACGAAAGAAGCTTTCACAAGAATGAATGCCGACATAAGGGATTGCATTTTTGTTCAGTCGAGTTTTATCAAAAATTTTTCAATCGGCAAACCGATATCTACATCATATGATCAAAAGAAACCGATGCCGGAAGGAAAACTTTTTGTCTATAAACAACGTTTTTTTATCAGTGACCAAGGAATTTTTCGGCCGATTGAAAAACAAGTTTTTGTAAGGTTGAAATATAACAAAACTGATGCCATTCCGCTAAGCAAGAGAGAATTTTTGGCATTTCCAAAAGGCTCTCCATTTAACTGGGAAGTTGTCAAATGGCGGTAAAAAAATAGCACCTTATGGATGACCATAAGGTGCTTTTCTTATAGATGCATGCTTTCAATGGCAGCTATAGAATACGGGTTGCGGCACTCTCTAAGGGCCTCCCGGCATGACAGCCGGTCCGTCCGGCATTCGCTTAAGGTTTCCCGGTTTTGGCGAAGTTCATTGCGCAGCTGGCGCAAAATATTTCTTTCCTGTCTTAATTGTTCCCTGCATTGAATAAATTCAGGGCTTGGCATTTCTTTCCCCTCCTTAAAAATTTTTTTATAGTTCTCCGCGGCATTCTCTAAGTGCTTCTCGGCATTGTTCCCAATCGTCTCGGCAATCAGCGAGCCTTTGCTGGGTTTGAGTGATCAAGTTTCTAGTTTCTTGTTGAGCCAAAAGCGTCTGCTCCAATTTTTGTCGGCAATCTTCAACTGTCTGTGGCAAAGAGAACCCCTCCCATTGATAAAATAGTAGGAAGTGTTGAAAAGATTTTCTTCCTATATCACTATATATTCAATCTGTGTCAATTGGTATGGACAAATGTACAAAGAATTTTATACTTTCAAAGCCTATTCTTCGGTCAGGATTCCAAGCTGCTTTAGCATGTTGAGAAAAGACAGGCCGTATTTTTCAAGAGTAAACTCTTGATGAACTAATTGCATGCCGTTCTGAATAATGGTTTGCCGCAATTCTGTATCGGTTAACAGCTCTTTTGCTTCCGAGACGGCCTTTTTTAGATTATCCTTTGGAATAATTTTTCCTGTTCGGTTATGAAATACAAAACTTTTAATTCCGTCAGAATCTGTGCAAAGAACCGGGCAGCCGCAGCTCATTGCTTCTAAAGGTGCATATCCAAAACCTTCTAAAATGGAAGTGGAGCACAGAAATCCGGCTGAAGCGGAAATTTTTGAATAGTAGACAGGCATCTCTTGATGGGGAATGCAGAAAAACTGTTTTAGGTGATCTTGCAAATGGAGCTGTTTCACCCATTTCGCCAATTGTTTGCGTTGTTGATTTGTGCTTAAGTTAGGATCTTCAAACAGCCATAATTCCAATTCAAAATGTTCATTTAACAATTGTCTTCCTATTTGCAGAAACAAACGCCAATTTTTGTTTTCTTCGATTCTGCCGACCCAACCGATGATGGTTTTGTTTGGGATATCTACTTTTTTCCTGGAAAATAATTGTGTATCAAGGCCGTTATGAAAGCTGAATAACGGTTTATTCGGAAACGTTTTGTGGATTCTGGATAGAAGATGAGGGGTTTGCGGCGACATGATTGCATCGGCATTTTGTTCCACAAACGGTTTTGCTTTTTTGAACAATTCATCGACTTCCGTTCCAAACCCTTGAATATCATAAATGATCTTGCCGTCAAATCCGAGTGCGCGAATTTTTGATAGTAACAAGTAGTCCAAACAGACGACAATCAAATCATATTGTTCGCGCAACAGAAGCGTTTGAATCTCCTTTTTGTCATTTGTTATAAAAGCCGTCATCTGACTGTCTTTTACATTTTTCCATCCAGAACCCTTTGTTAAATAAAGAGCATGGCTTTCAATACCGTATTTTTTTAAAGCAAAAAAGCGCTGCCGATTTAATGTTTCGACGCCGCCGCCAGCGACGTAAAACGTAAACAAAATTTTCATTGATCATACGTCCTTTCCATACTAGCATTATGAAAAAAATTTTTGAATTGTTCGGATTGTACTGGCTTTAAAGGCCTATTTTCCTTTGAAACGGGCGTTTCTACAATCAATCTTTATTCAAAAATCGTACAATATGACGGAAAAAATAACCGAGGTGTTGACAATGAAGATTGTCATTATGGCAGGCGGCAAAGGGACAAGATTTTGGCCGTGGAGCACGACAGAAAAACCGAAACAGTTCATGTCGTTTTTAGGTGGGAATGAAACATTGCTTCAACAAACGTATAAAAGATTTTGCCGGTGGCTGCCGATTGAAAATATTTACATTATCACAACGGAGGAATATGCAGATTTAGTACGTGAACAGATAAAAATTCCTGAACAGCAATTATTGATTGAACCTGCACGAAGGGATACAGGTCCGTGCGCCGCATTGTGCGCCCGCACTTTTTTGCGGCAGCAAAGCGATGAAGTGTTTGCTTCCGTACCAGCCGATCATTTTATATCTAGAAGCGAGGGATTGAAAGATGCTTTTAAACTTGCTGAAAAAGAAGCGGAAAAAGACAAGGTGATAGTGACATTGGGGATAAAGCCGACGAGGCCTGAAACAGGATATGGCTATATTCAATGTGAAGAAAAAGATGGTGAATATTTGAAAGCGAAACGATTCATAGAAAAACCTTCCGCCGATCATGCGCAACAATTGTATAAAATGAACAATGTTTATTGGAACAGCGGTATTTTTGTTTGGAAACCGTCAACTGTTGCCTATTTTATGAAAAAATTTCAGCCCCAGCTTTATCAACTGTTTAAGGCGGAAGATGAACAAATTGAAAAAATCTATCGTTCGCTTCCCAATATATCAGTTGATTATGCAATTTTGGAAAAAGCGGATTCCATTCATACAATTCCTGTTCATTTCGACTGGGATGATGTAGGAAAGTGGAGCGCATTGGAACGATTTTATCCTGTTTCCGAAAGTGGAAACATTATTATCGGCGATGCGGCCACATCAGAGGTGGAAAACTGCATTATAAAGGTAGACCAAACAAAAGCGGTGATAGCAGGTGTAAAAGATTTGATCATAGCTTCAACGGCAGAAGGGCTTCTTATTTGTCATAAATCAAAAGAAAAGGAATTGAAGAATCTTTTATCGAATGAAAAAATCGGACAAAGAAGAGATGACGAGTGAATATTGCGGTAAATATGACCCGATTTCGGGCAGGGAAAATGGGTGGAATTGAACCATTTGTAACAAATTTGATAGAAGAAATGGCCAGAACATCGGATCATTATTTTTATTTGTTCCTCCCACAACATCAAAAACATTTGCTCCGCATTGAGGGAAGGAACGTGAAAAAAATCGGAATGGCGATGGATGATTCCGTCGATAACCTATTAAGGACATGGATCGGCGAATGGAAAATGGATTACTTGTTTTCTCCTTTTTTTGACAGCTGTCCAAAAGGGATCGACACACCGACGTTTATACTGGTTCCGGATTTACAGCATCAATACTTTCCGGAATTTTTTCATCCGACAGAACGTATGAAACGGGATCAAACGATAATCGATGCCAAAAAAAGCGGTGCCCGCATCATCACCATTTCCCATTTTTGTAAACAAACATTGATTGAAAAATACGGATTACATGACAGCCAATTGGAAGTCGTCTATGGAGATGCACCGAAAGAATTCCATGACCAATTAAGAAAACAAAAGCTGAACCGCATCCGCAAAAAATACAATCTTCCCGATGTTTTCGGACTGTATCCGGCAAATTTTTGGCCGCATAAAAACCATCCCAATCTTTTAAAAGCGTTGAACCTTCTTAAACAAACGGCAGGCCCGAAAATATCGCTTGTTTTTACGGGGTATGAACAGGCAAACTTTTCCTATGTCAAAACCATCAAAAAAATGGTGCAAGAGCTCGATTTGGAAGACCAAGTATCTTTTTTGGGATATCTTCCAAAAAAAGAGATGCCGTTTCTTTATCACGATGCAGACTTTCTCGTTTACCCATCGCTGTTTGAAGGATTTGGTATTCCATTGGTTGAGGCGATGCGGACCGATACGCCGATTGCTGCGGCAAACGCTGGAAGCATTCCGGAAATTGTCCAATCAGCGGCGCTTTTGTTCGATCCTTTTGATCCTAATGATATCGCAGAAAAAATGCAGCAAATGATGAAGGAAACAATCAGAAAATCTTTGATCGCCAAAGGGAAGGAGCGCGCCGCCTATTTTTCTTGGGAAAAAAGCGCGCAAACATTGCTTCAATTGTTTAACCGGTGAAGGTGGAGCCCGTCTTGTTCTGCCGATATTGCTCATACCATTCAATCGTTTTTTGCAAACCTGTTGGCAAATCGGTTTCTGCTGCAAAGCCAAATTTTTCTTTTGCCAACCGGACATCCAACTGTCTTCGCGGTTGGCCGTCCGGTTTAGTTTGATCCCAGAGAATTTCTCCCTCAAACTTCGTTAATTTCTGAATAAGGTTGGCAAGCTCCCGAATCGAAATTTCTTTTCCCGTTCCAATGTTGACAGGAAGTTCTTCATTGTAATGCTCTGTTGCCAAAACGATGGCGCGGGCTGCGTCCTCCACATAAAGAAATTCTCTTGTGGCTTCCCCAGATCCCCACAAAACGACGTGTTTTTTTCCTTGTTCTTTCGCTTCGATGCATTTTCGGATGATCGCCGGAATTACATGGGATGACTCAAGATCAAATTTGTCATAAGGGCCGTACAAATTGGCGGGGATTAAATGTATGGCATTAAAACCGTATTGCTTCCGGTAGCTTTGCGCTTGGACGAGGAGCGCTTTTTTGGCAATGCCGTATGGGGCATTTGTTTCCTCGGGATAACCGTTCCACAAGTCCCGCTCTTGAAAAGGAATCGAGGCAAACTTTGGATAAGAACAGACGGTGCCGATGGAAACAAACTTCTTTACTTGAAATCTTCTTGCCTGTTCCATCAGCTGAATCCCCATTATCAGATTGTCGTAAAAAAATGAAGCAGGCATTTTTTGATTGGCGCCGATGCCGCCGACGACAGCAGCTAAATGAATGACAACATCCGCTTTGAATTGCTTGAACATGTTGATAATATCGCATTCCTTGCGCAAATCGAATTCGCGGCTCCTCGGAACGAAAATGTTGGAACATCCCCGCTTTCTCAAATAGTTGACAACATGACACCCAAGGAATCCTGCACCGCCTGTCACGATAATGTTTAAATCCTTCATATTCATCTTTTATTCATCCTTTTTTAAAAATTCCGTCCGAAACAGCTTGTTGAATCCAGTTGATTGTTTCTTTTGTCCCTCTTTTAAAATGCAGATAAAAGTCCAGTTCTTTTCTGGAAAGAGGAAGAAGTTGTTTGAAAAGAAAATGCGGACGATTGAAATGCAATTCAATGGTTCCTGATTGTTCGAGTGTGATTGGAATGACATGCTCGTGAACACTTTTTTGGATTTCAGAACGGAAAACAGTCTTACCTTTGCAAATGACCGACAACCGGCATTTCGAAATTTTCTCCAATTCTCCTTTCAACAATATTGCATATACTGGTTCGGAAGGATCTGGATCGATCGTGGCATAGATGGTTTTTTTAGCGCATAAATTTTCCAATCCGGAAATTTTAGGACTTTTTCCGAAAACGTCATATTGCTTAAAAATCGCTAAAAACGCTGCCGCTCCTTGATGCCGGTAAAACGTAAGAAAAAAGGCCAGCCATTCTTTCGAAACAGAACCGTAATGTTTTTTAAGCGTTTTGATGATTTCCGGAAACCCGACGGTGAACAGTTTTGCTCCCGTTTTGCTTTCGCGGTAAAACCTCGTATGCGCCAAAAACTCATTGAGGAAACCGAATGGTACATTCATTTTCGCCAAGCGTATCCATAAATCATAATCCATGCAAAATTGCAGATCTTCGTCGACGCCGCCCGCGCGGATCAATGCCGATTTTTTGATAAAGGCTGCCGGCTGGCAGATGAAACAGGAATTGAATAATTTTCTCTTATCAAAAGGGTGCACGGGATAAGGACGGATGATTTCGTTCTTTTCGTTGGTAATGTATGCTTTTCCGTAAATAACGGAGCAGCTTGAATTTGTTTGAAAGGCGTTGGCGGCTTTTGTTAAGGCGTCTCTGCAATACGTATCATCAGAATTGAGCCAGCCAACAATGTCGCCGTTCGCCAATTTCAATCCTTTGTTTATGGCATGCGATTGCCCTCTGTCCGGTTCAGAAATAAAACGAAGTCTGTCATCTATTTTTTGGTAGTATCGCAAAATGTCTAGTGTTTCATCCGTTGAACCTCCGTCGATGACGATATGCTCAAAGCTTGGATAATCTTGAGATAAAACGCTTTTAATCGTTTCCTCTATAAACCTTCCTTGGTTGAGAGAAGGGGTGAGAATGGATATGTACGGCTTCCTCATGTTGACCTCCCAAAATGCGTTCCTTGGCAAACAATCGCCTATCTATTTATATGGGGGAGTTGGCACAGTTGTGATGAGAAAGAAATAGGCAAATAATTATACATTTTCTTTTTTACGACATATATTGTTAGCACGTAGCAGCAGGGAAATGGTTCAGGACAGGAGGTGAGATCTTGAAAAAAGCGTTCATTACAGGAATAACCGGCCAAGACGGTTCGTATTTAGCGGAATTTTTATTAAAGAAAGGATACAAAGTGTATGGGCTGAAACGTCGTACGGCGACGCCAAACATTGAAAATATCAGGCATATCAAAAAGGAGATTGAATTGATTCCTGGAGATGTTCAAGATTTGTATTCTCTGATTAAAGCGTTTAAAACTGTTCAACCAGATGAAGTTTACAATTTAGCGGCTCAATCATATGTCGGAACTTCATGGGATCAGCCGATCTTAACAGGGACTGTGACGGCGCTGGGAGTGTTAAATATGCTTGAAGCTGCAAGATTGACAGCGCCTGATGCGAAATTTTACCAAGCATCAAGTAGCGAGATGTTTGGAAAGGCGGTCGAAATACCGCAAAAAGAAACGACCCCTTTTTATCCGCGAAGCCCGTATGCTGCCGCAAAAGTATACGGCCATTGGATGACGGTCAACTACCGTGAAAGCTACTCGCTTTTTGCTTGTTCTGGCATTTTGTTCAACCATGAATCTCCCAGAAGAGGGTTGGAGTTTGTGACAAGAAAAATTTCCGATGGGGTGGCAAAAATTAAATTAGGTTTGGAAAAAGAGCTGAAATTGGGAAATTTGGAAGCAAAACGTGACTGGGGGTATGCAGGAGACTATGTTGAAGCAATGTGGCTTATGCTTCAGCAAGAAAAACCTGATGATTATGTCATTGCCACAGGGGAAACCCATACTGTCAAAGAATTTGTAAGCACCGCCTTCAGGCATGTCGGTCTTGATTGGCGGGATTATGTGATACAAGATCCAAAGCTTTTCCGGCCTGCAGAAGTGGATATTTTGTTGGGGGATGCTTCAAAAGCACAAAAAAAACTTAATTGGAAGCCAAAAGTGTCATTTGAAGAGCTTGTCAAAATGATGGTTGACAAAGATCTGGAAAAATATGAATTGATTCTGAAACAAAGCTAGTTGGGGGCGGAAATGAAAAGTAAAGTTGTCATTGTTGGTGCAGGAGGTCATGCCAAGGTGGTTGTCGATATTTTAAAATCGATCGGCCAATACAATATTGTCGGGTTAACCGATTCTTGTAAAATCGGTTCCAGCGTGCAAGGCATCAAGGTGATCGGTGATGACAGCATTCTTGCCCATCTGTTTGCAAATGGAATCCATCATGCATTTGTAGCCATCGGGGGCAATAAAAAAAGAAAAGAAATCTACCAGCATTTGAAATTATTAGGGTATCAATTCATTAATGCCATCAGCCCGTTCGCCTATGTATCACCCACGGCAAAATTGGGAGAAGGCGTTGCTGTTATGCCCGGAGCCGTCATTAATGCAGAGGCGTCAGTAGGCAATAATGTCATTATTAATACCGGCGCAACCATTGACCATGATACAGTGATCGAAAGCTTTTCCCATATTGCACCAGGAACGAATATAGCAGGAAACGTACACGTTGAGGAAGGAGCCATGATCGGAACCGGGGCACGGATCATCCCGAAAGTGAAAGTGGGAAAATGGACGGTTGTAGGAGCAGGAGCCGTTGTCATAAGGGATGTCAATGATTTTGAAAAAGTGGCTGGTGTTCCGGCGCGAAATATTGAATGGCCGCAAACGTGAAGCGGAAAGGTGAAAGTGATGGAAAAAACGTGGAAAATTCCTTTAGCATATCCTCTGTTAAATGGAAATGAAAAAAAGTATGTTTTAGATTGTCTTCAAACTTCTTGGATTTCATCCGTTGGAAAATATGTCGATCAATTTGAAAAAAGTTTTCAAGATTTTTGCGGAACAAAATATGCCATCTCCTGTGCAAACGGCACCGTGGCTCTTCATCTTGCGCTCCTTGCTTGCGGGATCGGGAAAGGGGATGAAGTGATTGTTCCGACCTTAACCTATATTGCGTCAGCAAACGCTGTATCCTACTGCGGCGCCCTTCCGGTTTTTGTCGATAGCGAAAAAGACACATGGAATATGGATCCGGCAAAGATTGAAGAAAAAATCAATGAACGTACGAAAGCGATCATTGCCGTCCATTTGTACGGGCACCCTGTCAACATGGAACCGATTTTGAAAATAGCTGAAAAATACGGGCTCATTGTTATCGAGGATGCAGCGGAAGCACACGGTGCAGAGTATAAAGGAAAAAAAGTGGGATCCATCGGGCATATCGGTTGTTTCAGCTTTTTTGGAAACAAGATCATCACCACAGGTGAAGGGGGAATGATCACCACCAACGATGATGCATTAAACGAAAAAATTCGTCTATTAAAAAACCAAGGAATGGATCAAAACCGAAAGTATTGGTTTCCTGTAATCGGCTATAATTACCGTTTAACAAATCTTCAGGCTGCCATCGGACTAGGGCAAATGGAAAACATTCAAGAGCATTTAAAAAAGCGCCGTGACATCTCTTCATTATATGACCGTTACTTAAAGCATCTGGCAAACTGCATCGAGTTGCCGAAAGAAGAAAAATGGTCGCGCCATTCTTTTTGGATGTATTCGATTCTGCTCAAGGATCAGGCGAAAGTGGATCGCGATCAATTAATCTCCCTCCTCGCGCAAGACGGAATTGAAACAAGACCTGTGTTTTACCCGATGCATACGCTCCCCCCTTATCAAGAAAAAGACAGTTATCCTGTGGCTGAACATATTGCGAAAAGAGGGCTGAACTTGCCGACGCATGGACTTTTAACAGAAGATGAAATTCGTTATATCGCAGAACGGCTTCATTATCATTGCCGGGGGTCAGCCACTTGAACATCTTGATTGCTTCGACGTTTGTACCGTTTGTGAAGGGGGGAGCAACGATGATGGTGGACGGTTTAAATGAACAACTGAAAGAATTTGGCCACCAGACGGAAGTTCTGAAAATCCCGTTTCTTTCTTGCTACCCGGCGATGCCTGCGCAAATGAAAGCGATCCGTTCTTTCAGGATAAGCGATAAATTTGACAAACTGATCGCCGTCAGAACGCCGAGCTATTTAATAAAACATCCTGAAAAAGTGATTTGGTTCATTCACCATCATCGGGGCGCATATGATTTTTGGGGAACGGAATATCAAGATATTCCGGATACGAAAAGCGGCCGGAACATACGGAGCCAAATCATTGAAGAGGACAACAAAGCGCTTCGGGAGGCTGAAAAAATTTTTGCCAATTCCCGCGAAGTCCAAAACCGTCTTAAAACGTTTAATCACATTGATGCGGAAGTCCTCTATCCGCCGCTTGCCAACAACCATTTCTACTGTCAAGAGTACGGCGATTTTCTTTTTTATCCCAGCCGTGTCGTTCATCATAAACGTCAGCACCTTGCCATTGAAGCGATGAAATATACCAAATCCAATGTCAAGCTCTTGATTGCCGGCCAAACCGAAAAAAAAGAAATGGCGGCATTTTTAGAAAAGATCATAAAAGTGAACGGCCTTTTTCATAAAGTGATGTTCATCAACAAATGGATTTCTGAAGGGGAAAAGATTTCCTTCATGGCAAATGCGCTCGCTTGCGTCTACATCCCGTTTGCCGAAGATTCTTACGGATATCCGACTTTGGAAGCTTTTTCTGCCAAAAAACCGGTCATTACCTGTATGGATTCCGGCGGAACGTTAGAATTAGTTCAAGATAATGAAACAGGTTTCATTTCTGCTCCTGATCCGAGAGAATTGGCAAACTGTTTCGATCAGCTCTATTTTGACAAAAAACTGGCCAAAAGGCTTGGAGAAGCAGGATATGAAAAGATGAAATCGATGAACATTTCTTGGGAGCATGTGATAAGGAGGCTGCTTCATTGAAAATTGCCATCGTTCAAAACTTGAACCCTTTTCAAAGCGGCAAAACGGAAATGATTTCCAACCTGCTGATGAATAAGCTGAAAGAATTCGGCCACGAAACGGAACTTATTCACATTCCTTTTGTTATTCAAAACGAAAAAGAACTGATCAGGCAATTGAAAACAGTGCAGCTCCTTCATCTGCAAACTTTTTTTGACAAGGTGATTGCCCTTGAAATTCCAGCCTGCTTCGTGCGCCATTCGAATAAAACGTTGTGGCTGGTCAATTCCGCTTCCTTTTTTCAAGAGATGGAAAAAAATAACATCAAGCAATCGCTCATCCGAAAATTCATTTCGTTCAGTCAAAAGTCCATTGGCAGCTGTTCCGGTCTTTTTGCGTTATCCAAAAAAGACTGTGCCTTTTTGAAAAAATATTTGGAAAAAGATTGTGAAATTTTGTTCCCAACTTCCAACCAAAAGGAAGAGTGGGAGAGAGTAGTAAAAAAACTCATCTTATAACGATATTTGATCTGGAGGTGTATATAATGGCTGCACCGAGAATATATTGGCTGTGCACACACCAAACGCTGCGATATGAGGAAGTTCCGCTGTTGATCGAAGCAGGTGCGGAAGTCATCCCCTGTTTAGGAGACAGATTTTGGCTAAAATATGACAGCCGCTATGATGATGAGACAGACCGGCTTTATCCTCATTGGCGGAAGTCGTGCACTCTTCCGACTAATATTGTGGAGAGGATCAGAAGAATCGACATATTAGGTAAAAAAGGAAATTTAACGGAGGAGGAAACGCAGTTCATCAACAAATGGATCGATTGCATTTTCGTATCCAACTATCCGGACATTCTTCAAAATATATCGAAATGGTTTCAAGGCTACATTGTGTTTCGTGTTTTTGGGCACGGTGATTACACAACCTATACAGAGCAAATGAACCGTTTGAAAGTGGACATCGGCCAAATCACAGCTTCCAATCGCTATGTATGGTGTCCGATTTTGAATCGGCTTGATGACAGGGAGGATGCCAGACTCGTCAAAAATAAATTTTATTTAAATGCTTTTGTTTCAAAAGACAGGCTTGAATTTGATTGGAAAAAATCGAACTCAAAACCGTTTTTAACGACGACGATTTCCTATTTGGACTCAAACCCTGCTGCCAGAGAAATTTTTGAGAACTTTGCCAAAGAGTTTGAACAGATCCCGTTTTTCGTTTTAGGGAAAAATTCAAAACAGGCGGTGAAAGGAATTTCCGGCAAAATACTCGGCCATTTGGACGATCAAGCGTTTTTTGCCAAAATTGCAGAAAGCCGCTTGTTTGTTTATATAGGTCTAGGTTCGAATTATCATGTGCACTACACGCCGATTGAAGCGATCAAGATGGGCGTTCCGATCCTTTTCCTTAAAAAGTCTGGACTTGCTGAAGAGGCGAGGGATCACGGGATTAGTCCTCATAAATTAAAGCAAATTGGCATGTGCGCAACTCCAAAAGAAATGAAAAATAAAGTTTTAGGCCTCATCCATAATATGCAGGCGCTGCAAAAGCTTGCCCATGAGCAGACAAAAGTCTTCGAAGGCATTTTCAGCCGTGATGCTGCGCTCAAGAGAACGAAGGAATTTTTTCAAAAGATGGAGCCTTTTATTCAAAAGAATCGAAAAGGGCAATATATCCCGCCTTCTTCCATCAACCTCTCGAAAAAAGATTTATTCCGAAGTGCTGACCTGCAAACCGATTTGCCTGCACATCCCGGACAAAAGATCGCATACAGTTTGGAGAAAATCAACGGGTTTACAGGAAAATTCATTTATGACCACAGCGGCCAATTTATCGGAAAGAGAGTGGAAAAAGGTTCAGATCTTCCGGGGATGATGATCGGGCAATATGTGCAAAAAATGCCCCCCGGGACCTATTCCTTTTCGATTGAATTAATCAGCAAACAACCCTTTGCCCCCTCCGCCGGAGTCATTTCGTTCGGCATATGGAATCCGGATTTTCAAATGGCCGGGGCGACAGAGTTGAAAGACATGAAGCAGGGAAAAAATGTCTTTACGCTTACTGTCCAAATTGAACCTTTAACAGCAGACTTGTTGAAAGAGCTGCGTTTGGTATGGAACGGAAATCATTCGTTCGAACTGACGAATTTAATGGTTGAGAAACGAAATTAAAGAAAATTAAACGGGTGGTGGACGATGAAGGGAAAGCAGCTTTTGATTTACCTCCATATCCCGAAAACGGGCGGAACGACGTTGACAAACGTCATTGAACAGCAATACCAACAGGTTCTTCATTATCAAGAAGAGGATGTCGCAAAGCTGCAAAAAGAGCTTCAGGTTGCGGAAGCTTTTTGCGGCCATATTCCTTTCGGCGCTCATCGCTATATCACAAGGCCTTTCACCTATATTACGATGTTAAGGGATCCCGTCGAACAAGTCATTTCATGGTTTTATTATCGCCATCAAAGCCCTTATTTCAAAAAATTTCCCGGCAGCCTTGATGATTATTTGCATGACGACCGGTTCAACTTGACATCGGAAAATTTGCAAACTCGTTTTATTTGCGGAGATGATCCGCCAAGTTTTAAAAGAGCAAAGGCTATTTTAAAAAACTATTTTTCGGTTGTCGGCATTACCGAGCTTTATACAGAATCATTGTTTTTAATGAAAAAAAATTTGAATTGGCGTGAGTTTACCATCACAAAAATGAATGTCAACCAAAACCGACCGTTAAAAAATGATCTGTCAAAAGCAACCATTGAAAAAATCCGGGAGAAAAATCACATTGATTTAAAAGTGTATGATTATGCAAAACAAAGGCTTTTACAGGAACTTGCCGGCTTTGATCAAAAAACAAAAAAAGAATTGGCATTATTTAAAAAAACATTGGAAGGAGACGGCTCTTGAATGGATTTCAAAAGAAACAAACAATTTCAGGAAACGTTTCTCAAGGAAGCGAATGATAAACTCATCAATATCCTTTCACAAGTATTCCAACTGGAAGGAGAAGATTTTGTTTGGGAGATGTACAAACAAATTTTGCACCGGGAGCCGGAACCGAAAGTGTTGTTGCATTTACTAGCTCAAGCACTCAATTTTGATGGAAAGTTTGCGTTTTTCCGCAATCTTTTGCATAGCAGCGAGGCAAAATTTTTATTGTGGCAACAGAATTGGCCAGGGGTTGTCAAGGAAGAGGTTACGATTTTAAAGCTTTTAAGAGAAATGATCCATCAAAAACAGGATGCCGATTTTATCAAAGCGTGTTACCGCCATATTTTGTTGCGACACCCGAAAAAGCATGAACGGATGGAAATCCGAAGCCAACTGCAAAATGGCGCATCCCGTTTGAACATTATCTTCAGTCTCATCCAATCCCAAGAATGCCGCGAATTGTTGGCAGACATTACATCATCATCTGTTGGGAAACAAGTTGGAGATGTTAAAGGGAAGACAAAAGATGCCGGTCATTTGACAAATATCGGGATATTCATCGGTTATTCAATCAAAATTTACGATTTTGCCGGAGAAGGGATCGGCCGATTTGTATTAAGGCTTGTCGAAGGAATCATGCAAAAGCAGGATAACGTTGTCATCACCATTGCTGCGGAAGCGCTAAATTTCCCTGTTATTCATCAATCGTTTCAATATTTGCTGCGCTCGTATCCCGGGCGCCTCCGCCTTGTTAAATTTGAACGCATCGAATGGTTAAATGAAAAAGTTGCCGTTGATGTTTGGATTGTTCCGTACGTTGGTATGGAGCCGGCTGCTTTTTTAAAGCGTCCGTTCATCCTTTGCCTGCATGACCTTGTCTATATGCATTTCCATGAAATCTATGAAAATAATAAAGCCTTTTATGACCGGTTCCATCAGATTGTCCAAAACGTCGCCAAAAATGCGAAAAAGACCGTGTTTCATTCCGAATTTACAAAAAATCACGAAGGAATCAAATTTTTGCAGCTTCCTCCCAATAAGACGGCAGTCATTCGGCTTGCGGCGCCAAAAAAAGAGTATGCTGCGGTCAATCCTTTACAGGAAAAGAAGTTTCGACAACGGTATCAACTGTATGGCCCGTATATCACGTACCCGACGGTTTTTCGCTGGCATAAAAATATTGATAGGCTGATTGAAGCGTTTATGCAATTTAGCCGAAAAAACAAGGAAGCAAGCATGCAGCTTGTTTTTACAGACCATTATGTCAACAGTCCTGTGTCTGGGAAAATTAAACATTTGCTTGAAGCGGAGCAAGAAGAAAATATCAAAAAACGCATTAGGTTTTTAGGACGGTTGCCATGGTCAGAAGTAGCCCTTCTTTACAAATATGCCATCGGCACGGTCATCCCGACACTGTTTGAAGGAAGTTGCCCGTTTCAAATGCTTGAATCATTGACAATGGATACACCGGTTGCCGTCAGCGATCTTGAAGTTGTCCGGGAGATTGTTGCAGATTTGGATGCCTTGAACACTTTCAATCCTTACAAAACGGAGGAAATCGAAGCAGCGATTTTCCGATTATGGAAGGATCAAGGGCTGGCAATTGCCAAACAAAAAGAAGCCATTCGGCCGGCTTTGGAGCGGACTTGGCTTGACGTATCAGGCGATTATTTGGCGATCGCAAAGGAGATCATGGAATCGTAAGAAGAATCCTAACGATCTCCTTTATTGTCCGTTGTTTGCGAGGTTTGTTTTCTTGAAAACTTTTAATCTCTTTTTTGTGCGAATATCGAAAGATTCAATTTTTTCGATTAAACGTTGCTTGGCAAATTGATACAGTTTCATGTCCCATTCATTGTTTTGTTGAATTTGCGTGCGAATGTCTTCAGGAAGTTCGTGTTTTTTCGGCCTTTGATTGGTAACATTTGCTTTTGTATAGACGGTATTTCGCCATTGGAATTGCTCTTTCATAAGAAAAAGAGACTCATCAAACATATCCGTGATGCCAACGACCGAAAAATAATTTTCCAAATTTTCTTTTGCTTGTGCAAGATCATCTTCTGAAAGCGGCGAACCAAACTTTCTCCCTAATATATAAACGGTTTGCAAGTTTTGGGTAAGGGGCGACTGTTGATATTCTTGCAAACTCATGTTGGAAACTTTCGGATGCAAACTATGCCATGGTATGCTGCGAATAAAATAATACTCGGAGATGATGCGGTCAACAGGGTCTCTGAGTATGGTAATATAGGTGCTCGGCTGTTGGAAGAATTGGTGGACGCCGAACGGAAAATGTCCTTGAATGCATTGAACTTGTTTTTCAGCCAGCTCGGCAAGCCGTGATGATAAATGTTTTCGATCGACATAAACGTCGAACACATTTTGTTTCGGATAATTTTTTCTGATAATTTTTTTTAAAGTCGTTCCGCCGGTTTTGGGCATATGAAGGTGGATTAATAAAGGGGCTTCTTTTTGAATATGAATAACTGTTCCCAACTTTTCATCAGTCCTTATCTAAGTTATATCATTAAAATATTTTGGTAGATGGAAAAAAGTTCTAGGCCATCTTTTTAAAAACGACAAGAATAGAGGAGAAAGGCAAATGAAGGTGTACAGCACGATGTTCCCGGATGTATTTTTGTTTGAGCCTGATGTGTTTTTTGATGAGCGCGGCTATTTTATGGAAGCCTATAATGAAAAAACATTTCGGAATCATGGTCTATCGTTCGCATTTATTCAAGACAATCAATCTTTTTCCGACCGGCCGGGAATTTTGCGAGGGATGCACTACCAGCTTGAAGACAAAGCGCAGACGAAGTTGATTCGGGTTGTGAAAGGAGCCATTTGGGATTGTGTCGTTGACCTTAGAAAGGGATCGCCTACCTATAAAAAGTGGCAAGGCTTTTTATTATCTTCGGACAACAAAAAGCAGCTTCTCGTCCCGAAAGGATTTGCACACGGTTTTTGTACAATGACCGAAAAAACGGAGGTTCTCTATAAAGTGGATGAATATTACTCGCCGGAACATGAGCGTGGCTTTTGCTGGAATGACATGGAACTGAACATTCATTGGCCTGTGAAAAAACCGATTCTATCCGTGAAAGATGCAAAGCTGCCGCCGTTAAGCAAAGCGGAAATGAATTTTTTCTGGAGGGGTGGCTCATGAATATTCTTGTGACAGGCGGTGCCGGGTTTATCGGCAGTCATTTTATCCGTTATATGCTGGAGCGCCATGATGGAAAAATTGTGAATCTGGATGCATTGACATATGCAGGAAATCAAAAAAATTTGCAGGCTGTTGACAGCCAACCGAATTATTCCTTTGTAAAAGGGAATATCCGAGACAAAAAGCTCGTTCAACAAGTGATCTTGAAGGAAAAAATTGATGTGATTGTCAATTTTGCCGCAGAAACGCATGTGGATGCCAGCATTGACGATCCGTGTTTGTTCGTTTGCACCAACGTGCTCGGAACGCAAACGCTGCTTGAGGCTGCCAAAGATGGCGGGATTCAAAAATTTGTGCAAATTTCGACTGATGAGGTATATGGATCGTTAGGCAAGGAAGGACTTTTTTCGGAAGAATCCCCGCTGAAACCGAACAGTCCGTATTCCGCCAGCAAAGCGGCTGCTGATCTTCTCGTCCGCGCATATTTTAAAACATTTGGATTAAATGTCAATATTTCCAGATCATCCAATAATTACGGTCCTTTTCAATTTCCTGAAAAGCTGATTCCTCTCATGATTACAAATGCATTGGAAGGCAAAAACTTGCCAATATACGGAACGGGAGACAATGTAAGAGATTGGATTCATGTGAAAGATCACTGCGCAGCTATCGAGTGCATCCTTCATAACGGAAAACCCGGAGAAGTGTATAACGTCGGTTCGAGCAACGAACGGACAAACAATGAAATTGTACAAATGATCGCTGCGGAATTAAACATACCGCCTGAAAGGATTGTCCATGTACAAGACCGGCCTGGACACGATTTCCGTTATGCATTGAATGCTGAGAAGCTTAAAAATGAATTGGGATGGCGGCCTTCCTATTCCTTGGGACAAGGACTGAAAGAAACCATTCAGTGGTATGTGGAGAATGAATCATGGTGGAAACCGTTAAAGGCAGTTACAAAGCTGTGACGACTCATGTTAAGGCGGTAATTGAACATTTATTTGGATCAAGAACAAAATCAATCGCTTTTGACAAACAATCGAAGAAACAGGAGGAAAATCGATGAAAATTATTGTCACCGGGGCGCAAGGCATGCTGGGGACAGATGTAACAAAGCGTTTGCTGCAAAAAGGTTTTGACGTCTTTGCTTTTGGAAAAAAAGAGCTGGATGTCGAGAATTTTCAAGAAGTGGATGAGATGGCGAGGCTGATAAAACCCGATGCCGTTATTCATGCAGCGGCTTTCACAAAAGTGGATTTGGCTGAAAGAGAAGAAGAAAAGGCTTTTTCCGTAAACGGAATCGGCACAAGAAATGTTGCGGTTGCCAGTGAAAAAATCGGCGCCAAGCTCATGTTGATCAGCACTGATTATGTATTTGACGGCACTCTTTCCCGTCCATACCGCGAATTTGATTGCCCCAATCCTCTTAATGTATACGGTCAATCAAAACTTTTGGCAGAAAGGTTTGTGCAGCAATTTCATACCAAATGGTTTATTATCCGTACATCATGGCTGTTCGGCAAGCATGGCCGCTGCTTTGTCGGGACAATGCTGGATTTGGCAAAGGAACGAAAAGACATTCATGTTGTGAAGGATCAAATCGGTTCGCCAACATATACTGGAGATTTATCGGAAAAAATGATCGAACTGTGCCAAACGGAAAAATACGGCATATATCACATCACCAATACCGGTGCTTGCAGCTGGTTTGAACTGGCGAAAGCGGTTTTCACGGAAGCAGGGATCAACGAAATAAACATCATTCCTTGTACAACCGATCAGATGAAAAGGGCTGCGCAGCGGCCACATTATTCTGTCTTGGACAATCTCGCATTAAGACTGAACGGTTTTGCCTGTATGCGCTCATGGGAAGATGCTTTGAAAGCTTATTTGAAAGAAACATAATTTTTTTCATTCGACATGGTGTGACTGAAGGAGAACAGTCCTGAATTTTGGGGGAGCCAAAAAGAAATGGTTGAAACATACGATCGGCCGGTTTATTGCCAGCTCTTGCTGTTGCAAACGATGGAAGAGGATGATGATTTCAGTTTATAAGCCAAAGAAGGGCGCGCTTGAATAGGCTGCCCTCATGCTTGATCCAAGTAATGTTTTAATGCTTTTTTATCTTGTATGGACAGTTCGCTAAGCTGCTCGTTTAATCTTTTTTTTGCCGCGTTGTATAAGGCGAGATCCAATTCATTTTTTGACTCAATCAGTTGAATGAGCGATTCGGGAAGATCGGCAGCTTTCGGTCTCGATGAAGTTTGGTTGATTTTTTCATAATAAATGTTTTTCCAACCGAAATGTTTTTTCATGAGGAAAAGAGATTCATTGTATTGTTCGGTAATGCCGACCACTTGAAAATGCTGCTGCATATTTTTTAAGGCCATCTCCAGATCAGGCTGTTTTTGTCCGGAAAGGAATCTTGTTTGATGATTGTTGACGGGGATATGGAATTCCGAATATGATTCCTCAACAAATTGTTTGAATGTAACCTCCTTTGCCAAATGATGAAGGCGGTTTTGCGGCCGCTCCAAAATATAATAGTAAGTTGAAATCACCCGTTCAACAGGGTCTCTCAGCAACGTAATATACGTAAAGAGCCGGTTTGAAAAGTATTTGTGGATGCCAAAACGATTATGGCCGTAGACAGCTTTTATTTTGCCATTATTCAGCCTCTCCTTCAGCTTATTTACGTCAACACCTCTGGAAATGTGATAGATTTCATTTTTCATGTATTGTTGATCGATTATTTTTCTTAGCGTTAACCCGCCTGTTTTGGGGATATGCATGAAAATGATAAGAGGATTCATCATGCACCCCTCTCCCGATCGGCTTTTTTGCACCACTTTGGATATGGAAGTTCTCTATTTTCTTCCATTCTTTCATCCTCCTCTGCTTTTGATACTTTATGTTTTATTCAAAGGAAAGGATCGCGTGAGGATAAAAAGAATAATTCCACTTTTGCCTTTAGTCCGCTTGGATGTTGATGGTTTGCAAAATCTGTTTCACTCTGTTTTCAAACGTATCACGCAAAACTACTTTGGAATGTCCATTTTTAGAAATTCTTTCCCGATCCATTGCCAGCGGCATATAATGATCAATTTTTTCAACAGCTTCCTCAATGGAGGAAAAGGAAGCGATATCTTCATCTTCAGTAAAAAATTCATTCAAATCATCGCTTCGTTCAGCAAGCTGAAAGGAACTGCAAGCGGCTATGTCGAAAGTGCGGTTGTTAAGCGATCTTATTCCTATGTTTGCCACTGTTTCATTGTGGGGATCATCGATCGGCCTTAAAGTGTTGATGTTAATGAAAGCGCCATTATAATAACAGGAAACAGCAGATGGAGAAATCCAACCTTGATGGATGGAAACTCGATGCTTGCTTCGTTTCGGGACGTCCATTTTCCATAAACCCACTAATTGGATATAGTATGGGGTTTCTTTTATTAATAAATCAATCAGCTTTTTCCTGTTTTCATACGGATAGCCAATGAGGCAGAGGTCGCTTTTAAAGGAAGAATCGACAGGTTTCGGGCGAAAAACCGTTATATCTGTTCCTAATGGGAGATAATACACGTTTTTGATTCCTTGCTTTTGGTACCATTCGACGCTGAAGCGGTCAATCGTAAACAGGAAATCAAAAAAATGGGCATAACGGATCGTTTTCTTTAAATAATAAGGATCTTCCGTCAGCCAAAGAACGGACGGAAGATTGCTTTTTTTGATCCATTTCAATACATCGAAGGAAATTTTGTCGCCGAGCATCGCCAAGACAAAATCTGGATGAAACTGCCTTAGTGTATCCGCCAATGATGAAATTGGCGCAGCAGGATGATGGATGGCAAACTGAATGGAAAGCTTGCGAAAGGAACGGATAATGGAACGGTCAAAAAATTCGTAAATTCGTCTATGACCTGAAGAAATATAAAGAATTTTCATCATGCAAACGTCCTTCTAACTGATGATAATCTGGTTTTCAAAAGGAATGCCGTTTTTATGTTCTTCACAATAAAAAAACGCTTTAACAATGAGTGCTTCCTGCATATCGTTTTCAGGAAACGTTATTTGGAATTGATCAAACGATATTTTTCCATATGGGGCGATCATCTCGCGTTCAACAGGTTTCAGCCAATATTCTCCATTTTCTTTCATTTGCTTGCGAAAATTTGGATGCGCATATGTCCATACAAGGGAACGGCCATCTTGAAATGGAACATCTCCTCCATCCATTTTTGGCGGGGATACGATTTTGCCGGTTAATTGTGCCTGCTGATGCGGTTGGATTTTCAGACATAATACGGGATGGTGAAGCGGCTGATTCGTCATGTTTTCAACAGTGGCATGACCGAGAATCGCAACCGGTTCTTCAGCCGAATCAGGAAGAATGACAGAATGAATAAACATGGCACGAACAGGATTTCCAGCCGAATCTGGGGCATGATCGGTTTCCGCATTTTGTAGTTGATCCAACTCGTTTTTTAGATCTAGTTCTATTTTTACGAGATATTGGCAAACTTCCAACAATTCATCCCGCTCGGCAGTTAAAAGACGAAAACGGGTTTCCTCCCTTCCCAGTTTGTCCTTCAGCTGCGCCGAATCACGTTTTTGTTCTTCCAATGTCGAATAAAGCTTCTCAATCTTTTTTTCCATTAATTTCTTTTCTTTTAACAAGTTGGTGACGGCCGTTTGCATAAGCAGCAACAATTCGTCTCGTTCTCCTGCCAGAAGGGAAAATTGTCGGTTTGCTTCTATCCATTTCGTTTCTGCCTCTTTCCATCTTGCTTCATAATGAGCTGCATGGAGTTCTAAATGCAATCGTTCCTTTTCATATTCCTCTTTTGCTATTCGGTATTGTTCGCTTGCCCTTATGACGGCCTTATAATAATCGGTTTGTTCTTTTTGTAATTGGAGTTTACTGTTAAGTTTTTCTAATTGAGCCTTGTATTTGGCAATTTCGGATTTATAATGAATCAACTTCTGTTCTAACTGCAAGAAATTTTGCTGGCTGTTTTTTGTTCTATTCATTATATCGCCTCCCGGTTTCTTTTCGGAGAGTGTACTATATAAATATGTATGTTTCGTCAAATGAATCATTCAAAAAAATAAAAGGGGAAGATCCCCCTTTTACAAATACATTAATCATCGAAGTCATAGTCATAGTCATCGCTAGGAAAAAGTTCCGGACATTGTGGTGGAACTTGGACTGCGGAACAGGCAAAAGTAGAGGGCAATTCTCGGCGTGGTTTACAAAATCTTCCTTCTACTTCAAGCTTTACTTCCGCTTCCATTTGGATATCAAGGCACAACAAGATGGAAATATCCAATTGGCTGAACGTTGAGTTTTCACAAATCAAGTTGGCTTCACATTCAAAGAAGGAGACATGGCTCGCTAATGTAGTGCCTTCAGGTGCGCAGAGCAGGAAGGTTTGGACTGTAGCAAATGGGATGGCATCTGAAACGCAAGTGACATTCCCTTGCAAATCAGAAACTGTAACGACAATATAACCTCTGATCAGCACTTTTACTTTTTGAAGCGTTATTTTTCCATCTCTTGGAAGATGAACAACAACGGACTGGCGGCCTTGCGGTTGAATGATTTCTGTAACGGATACAGAATTTGGTGAATTTGGATCAACTGGATTCCCAAGGCTGTCAGCTAAATAACAACTGACATTTATTGGTCCCTCATCAAACAATCTGCACGGATCTTCAGCAGTGCCTGTAACTCCTTCGCAATCAAAACCAACGGAAGTTAAATCTCTGAAGCTTAAAAGCGGAAGATCGATTTGGCGGCTTACCCAGTCGTAAACTTTCGGAACGCGAATACATAATCTCTCTGTATCATGTCCCAAATGGTTCATGGTGTTACCTCCTAATAATTCTATATTTCCAAACCTTTCGTAGGTGTCGGACTACTGTATATTATGTGGAATATGGTTAAATGTGCAGTGACAAGAGCGGAATTTTTTTCAGGAATAAGAACTTTTGTGGGCATTCGTCACATTTTTATCGAAGAATACATACATATACAATAAGAGCAATTTTAAAGGGTGGTTATATTGGCGCAAATTAATAAAGAGTTTTTAGAACGTCTAAGAGCAGAATTGTCTTTTTATAAGGAAAAGGCAAAGCAATCGACGCAATTGGAAGTTTCATTGCAGGAAAAAGAACGGGAACTGGAAAAAGTGCTGAAAGAAAATCAGGCTTTGAAAGAAGAAACGAAAAAATATCATCAACAGTCCAAACCGGAAGAGGAAGAAGATCGAAAAAAACTTTTGAAAAAGATTCAAGCACTTGAAAAAAAGCTGGAAGAAATAAACAAAAAAAATAAAGGGAACAATGTTTCAGAAGAGAAAAGAGTTGAAAAGAGGAAGGAAGACTGGTTTTTCCGCAATTTGCAAGAAGCCAATGCCATTGATGGAAAAGTTGAACCTCAAGCATGGAAGGAGTACATTTTACCTGAAAGACGGAAAAAGCACCATAAAAATTATCATTTTTTAAAGATGGACGATTCAATGAAAAAAGAATAATGCCAACACCATAAAACCTTATTCTACATATAGATAGAATAAGGTTTTTATTTTTATGATAGAGAGGAGCGCATCTATTAATGAAAAAAGTGAAAGTGTATTCAGGATCTTTGCCAAAGAAAAAAACGGCAAAGCTAAAGAAGAGACAAAAGAATATTCATGGTGAGGCAAAAGTTTATAGTGCAGCCAGTTCCGGAGGGTGCGGCTGCGGAAAAAAACGGAGCAAATAGCGGTGAAAATGAACCGGTTTGAAAATGAAATAACAAAATGGGTTGAACAATTGTACCGAGAGCGTACCGAAACACATGCAGGTTGGATGATAAAGAAGGAAAAGGAGCTTGAACATCTCGACCAGTCCACAGAAAAATTTGAACTTGAAATGGAAAACAGCGCAAAACAAATGGAAAAGTGGCTGGAAAAAAGGGATACAATCATCACAAGAATTTTCTTGAAACATTTTTTTGAATGAGATCCGTTTTGCGTTGTTGAGAAAGTCCTCACTGGCGTAGAATGTATTTGTTATTATACTGCAAAAATTCCGCATTCGCCCACTGTGTACGTCCACTCCAAGTTACTGATTCATTCATACAGTATAGTAATGTTGGAAAGAGGAGGTGCATAGATATGGGCTTCGGATATTACGGATACGGCTATCCTTATGGCGGCGGATATCACAGAAGCAACTTTGTGCTCATTGTCGTGTTGTTCATCTTGTTAATCATTGTTGGTTGTTCTTTTATTAGATACTAAACCAACAGACAAGTTTTAAACTAAGGTGAGGGCTAGCTTTGGATGGAAAAAGTCCGCCTTTTTTGGCAAGGCGGACTCTTGTTTTCTTATCATCACGGAAGCCGAATTGGTTTCATATAAATATGGAGTAAAGTTTGATTTGCAGCAGGAAATATTCACTTTTAAGGAGGTTTTTTGAAATAGGATGGATAATCATCTCTTCAAAAGCATTGAGAAAAAAACAGGTGTCAATATGAAAGACGTTTTTGAATTAGCCAACTCTTTGCAACATGCCAATTTTCAAGATGAAGTGACAGTTCGAAATGTAATCAAGCGTGTGGCACAGCTTGCCAACCGTTCTGTGCCAAAAGAGCTGGAAAATAAAATAGTGCACGCAATTGTGAACGGAAAGGAACGAATGGACTTTAACACGATCGCCAATATGCTTGACAACAAAAAAAAGTAAAGCTACTATCAGCGGGTCTTCCTTTCCCGCTGTACTTTTATCCTGTAAAGGTCCATGTTAGAAAACGGCCATATTCTTTTTTCCTGTCCTCAAGCAACATTTGATGAACATCCAACCATTGAACAAGAATTTCAACGAACATTTAGGAAAAATGGAATAAAAATGTTCCAGCTATCATTTCTAAAATGGTTTTTATGGTATTTCCAAGTTATAAGAGGAGAACTAATATTTCTGAACATGCAGCCCCTCATGCTGATGCCATTCAGCGTAAAAAATCTCTTCAAATGTTTCCGCACTATGTGCAAGCAGTTGTTCCTTAAGCCATTTTTCATCAAACCCGGCTTCTTTGACATTTTCCCATACAACTTCGCCGTCAATGATAAATGTATATGGCAAAGTGGATGGCTGCGATATGACATTTAAATCTTGCCTCGTCGGCAAGACATATGGCGATTTTTTTAAGATGCTGATCGTTCCATCAGTTTCAAGAATGGCGTATTCTACTTCTCTAATGGAGAAGGCGCCTTTTGATCTTAACAAATGTTGAAGCTGATTCATATCGAGCTTATTTTTTTTCATCTCCTCCCGCAATATTTCCCCTTTATAGATGATCATTGTCGGCGCTCCCTCCAACGCTGCCCGGGATCTTCTCCATTTTTGGGTGGTTATTTCAAATGCATAAATCATGATTCCCCAAAGAACAACAGAAAAAATAATTTTTTCAATCCCCATATGCTCATCATAAACGGCATTGCCCACTAATTCTCCCAAGACAAGAGCAGAGATAAAATCGAACGTCGTGATTTGGGTGATTTGTGTTTTGCCGAGGATTTTCGTTAAAAGAAAGAGGGCAAAAAATCCGAAAATCAGTTCAATGGCAATTGTTAAAAAATCCATTTCCATCACCTATCTAATGATCGGTAAGTTTAGGTTGCCCAAATCGGATCAAAACATGTAAAAAAGAGTTCGATCCCGAGCGAACCCTTTTTCATGGAAATGGATTTAAAAAGAAACCGCTAATCAATTGTTTTAACCATGCTGACGTGCGGAATTCCCGCATCCATAAAAATGTCAGAAACAGTTTTATATCCAGCTTTTTTATAAAAATTTTCCGCATGAGTCTGCGCGTTTAGTTTCACTTTTTTTACATTTTTCGTGCGAGCAAGATTTTCCAAAGCGTCTAAAATGATTTTACCCGCCCCTCTTCCGCGGTATTCAGGAAGGATGCAAATTCTTTCTAATTTTCCGGCATTATCGACAATACGGAGGCGACCCGTTCCAATTGGTTTTGTTTCATCATATAGGACGATATGATCGGCCTTATCGTCGTGCTCATCCATTTCTAGTTCTTCCGGAACCTTTTGCTCTTCGACAAACACTTTTTTCCGCACATAGAATGCGTCATTTAATTGTTTCTCATTTGCTGCTTTTACCGCTTTCATCAAATGGTCTCCGCCCCCAGCCGGAATGTTTCGTAAACTGTCCATGATCCGTTATCCAATTGATATAAAAGATGAAATCTGTCAATGGTTTCTTCATGTTGAATATTAAGCATTCTTAATCTTCCGAATACATCAGAATGCTCAATATCAGACAATTTTTGGCCGATCGTAATATGCGGAACAAAAGGATATTCCGGATTCTCCTGCAAAGCGCCTTGATGAAGAAGTTCATAAAGCTTCTTTAATTCAGGTGTAGGTTCCACTTTTAAATAAATGACATTATTGGCAGGGGCAAAAGAACTAAATTTATAAACGGAAAGCTTAAAAGGTTCTACTTGCTGGGCGATTTTTCTAAGTTCTAGCGCTATAACTTGAATTCGCTTTTCATCCGCTTCAAAAGGCGCTTTTAGTGTCAGATGGGGCGGGACTAAAGCATAATGCGGATCGTACCGCTTCCTATAGGAATTGGCGATATCTTGCAGTTTCTTTGAAGGAAATAACACAATTCCGTACTTCATTTTTCATTACCTCCCTAGCTCTGTATAGGTATTCTTATTATAACAAGTCGAAGAATGATTTTTCATGATGAAGAAAACATTTTTTTTAATATTTTTTTTAGAAGAGGCTGCCAGTATGTCCATCGGTGATCGCCGTTAAATTCTTCATAGATGCATTCAAAGCCTTTATGAACCATTTGTTCGTGGAGTTGTCGATTGGGAGCCAAAAAATCTTTTATCTTTCCATCCGTTGTTTTGACGGCGGTCTCGTTTTTTCCAATTTGATGATAAATTGAAAGTAAAGACGGATCTTGAAAAGATGAGACGGCTTCTATTATTTTGTCATCGACATATGGCGATTGCATAATGACTTTTCCGAAAGTATGCGGGTATTGAAGCGCTGTCATGAGTGAAACGGCAGCGCCTAAAGAATCGCCGATTAAAGCCCGCGATCTTCCGACAGACAATACGGGATAGCGTTCCTCAATAAACGGAACCAACTCATGTGCCAAAAATCGGATGTAGGATAAAAACTGTTTTCCGTCCGGATGGTATTTTTGTCTGCGGTCATTCACATCCTTATATGGGATTCCCACAACGATCAAGTTTTCAATCGCCTGCTCTGCAGCCAGCTCTTCTATAAATCGCGCGATTCTGCCAAACTTGAAATAGTCATTTCCGTCTTGAGCAATCAATAGTTGATGATGATGGAACGGAGAAAAAGCAGTCGGCAGATAAATGAGAACCGTCATTTCCTCGCCGAGTTCCCGGCTAAAGAAAATTTTTTCTTGAATGGGAGCAACTTTTAATGTCATGAAAAATCCTCCACTTACTATCTTGTGTCAATTTCCAATTATTTTATCACTTTTTAAAAAAAGACGCCAATAAGGCAAAATGGTTTCGTTTCTGTCAAGATCTTGGCAGATATTTTTTATTTGAAAACATGTAAATAAATGTAACATAATCCGACTATTACTTAATTTAAGTTATATAATATAACAAAAAAGGGGAGGAAAAGTGATGGGAAAAGTTTATATTGTAGGAGCTGGTCCGGGGGATCCGGAGCTGCTGACAGTGAAAGGGCTAAAGTGTATCCAACTGGCGGATGTTATCTTGTACGACCGTTTAGTCAATCCTGTGCTATTGAGTGAAGCAAAAACAGGAGCTGAGCTTGTTTTTTGTGGGAAAAATCCAGGCTGCCACTCCATCCATCAAAGGGAAATTAATCAATTGCTTGTCCAATATGCGGGGAAAGGAAAAGTGGTAACCCGTTTGAAAGGCGGCGATCCGTTTATATTTGGCAGAGGCGCGGAAGAAGCCGAATTTTTAAAAAAACATCAAATAGAATTTGAAATCGTCCCTGGGATCACCTCTGGAATTGCAGCGCCGGCTTATGCAGGCATTCCATTAACACATCGCGAGTATGGTTCAACCGTAGCATTTGTTCCTGGCCATTTAAGCAAGGAAAGAGAGTTAAACTGGGTACATATAAGCCAGATGGATACGATAGTCGTTTATATGGGAATTTCCCGCACTCAAGCCATTCAAAATCAACTTCTAAAAAATGGACGGCTGCCGCAGACCCCTGTCGCAGTTATTCATAATGGAACTACAAGTGGACAAAAGACAACAATATGTGAATTAGAAAATATAACAGCTGTGGTTGAAAGAGAAAAAATTAAAAATCCAAGCATTATTGTTATTGGCAATGTTGTTCATATGCACTCTTCTATTTCATGGTTCGGAAAATTAAATGGTTCTCCTTTTGTTCTTAATTAAAAATTATGTTAATTTTTGTTACATAAAAAATGTATAAAAAATACATCTTTATATAATTAGTACTATAAACCAAAAATTAAGTGTTTCATCCATAACGTTGGATATCTGATGGGAGGATTTTTTACATGAAAAAAAAGAGACTCGTTTTAATCGGAAACGGGATGGCAGGCGTTCGAACAATGGAAGAAATTTTAAAAATTGATCGTGATTTATTCGATATTACCATTTTCGGCAGTGAACCGCATCCAAATTATAATCGCATTGCTTTATCGACTGTATTGCAAGGGAATACATCAATTAACGATATTATATTGAATGATTGGGAATGGTACAAAAACAATGGTATTCATCTTTTTGTAGGAGAAACCGTCATCAAGATAGATAAAAATCAAAAAGTTGTCCAAACGGATAAGGGGCGGACTGTTCAATACGATAAATTAATCATTGCCACAGGTTCAAAACCTTTTATTCTCCAAATACCTGGGGCGGATAAGAAGGGAGTTACCGCATTTCGCGATATTCAAGATTGTGAACGGATGATAGAGTATGCCAAAAAATATAAAAAGGCTGCAGTCATTGGCGGGGGCTTGCTCGGTTTAGAGGCTGCAAGAGGTCTGTTAAATTTAGGGATGGAAGTCAATGTCATTCACATTTATAAATATTTAATGGAACGTCAGCTCGATTCAACAGCTTCAAGCATGCTTCAAAGTGAATTGGAAAAACAAGGGATGAATTTTCTGCTTGAGAAAGAAACAGCTGAAATAATCGGTGATGATCATGTGAAGGGAATTCGTTTTAAAGATGGAACGGAAATCGAAGCAGATTTAGTTGTCATGGCGGTAGGAATTCGACCGAACGTTCAACTGGCGAAGGAAAGCGGCATCAATGTGAATCGGGGCATTGTCGTGAACGATTACTTGGAGACGAATGTTCCCAACATTTATGCTGTAGGAGAGTGTGCAGAACATCGAGGCATTGTTTACGGACTTGTGGCGCCGCTTTATGAGCAGGGGAAAGTGTTGGCAGAAACGGTTTGCGGCATAAAAGGAAGCCCTTATAAAGGATCGGTTGTTTCCACCCAATTAAAAGTTTCTGGAGTGGATGTATTTTCTGCAGGAGAATTTATGGAACAAAAAGGTGCGAACTCCATAAAAATCTATGATGAGTTTCGAGGCATCTATAAAAAAGTGGTATTGCGCAATGAAAGAATTGTCGGTGCAGTACTGTTCGGCGAAACGAGCGAAGGCAGGAAACTATTAAATAAAATTAACCAAAAAGAGAAAATATCTGAAACATTTCAAGTATCCCTGTTTCAAACAAACACAGCCAACACCGGTGGTATGATTGCTGCTGAAATGGCTGACAACGAAATTGTTTGCGGCTGCAATGGAGTTACAAAAGGGGCGATTTGCAAGGCAATTGTAGAAGGAGGTTTAAAATCGGTAGAAGAAGTGCGGAACAGTACAAATGCATCCCGTTCATGCGGCGGCTGCAAAAGTCTTGTTACAGAGCTGTTAGAATATACGCTTGGCGAAGAATTTGATCTATATACGATGAAAGAAACGATCTGCAGCTGCACGACATTAAGCCGAGATGAAGTGATTGCTGAAATTAAAGAGAAAAAATTAAAAAATATCAAAGAAGTGATGAATGTTCTCGGATGGAAAAATCCTGAAGGATGTTCGAAATGCCGACCGGCTTTGAACTATTATTTAGGCATGCTGTACCCATCTGAATACGAAGACGAAGCCGAATCACGCTTTGTGAATGAGCGTTTGCACGCCAACATCCAAAATAATGGAACATATTCGGTCGTTCCAAGAATGTATGGCGGTGTTACGACGGCAGAACAATTAAGGAAAATTGCCGATGTGGCTGAAAAATTTCACGTTCCAATGATCAAATTAACAGGTGGGCAAAGAATTGACTTATTAGGAGTGAAAAAAGACGACTTGCCGAAAGTTTGGGCTGAATTGGGCATGCCATCCGGATATGCATACGGCAAGGCGCTGCGAACTGTTAAAACGTGTGTAGGTAAACAATTTTGCCGTTTTGGGACACAAGATTCTACAAAGCTGGGCATTGAATTAGAAAAGAAATTCGAGCGGCTGAATACACCTCATAAAGTAAAAATGGCCGTCTCTGCATGTCCGCGAAATTGTGCTGAATCTGGAATTAAAGATATCGGAATTGTTGGTGTTGATGGCGGATGGGAAATGTATGTCGGCGGAAATGGAGGAACCCATTTACGGGCTGGAGATTTGCTGTGCAAAGTAAAAAGCGATGAAGAAGTAATAGAAATGGCAGCTGCTTTTTTGCAATATTATCGGGAAACGGCCCAATATTTAGAAAGAACATCTAAGTGGGTGGAAAGAATGGGTCTTGAGCATATTCGCGAAGTCATATTTGATCCGGATAACCGCAAACAATTGATAGATCGTATTGAAGAAACATTAGCTGTAACGAAAGATCCTTGGGAAGAAATTGTAAAAGACGAAGAAAAACAACAAAAATTGTTTGGGGATTTGCTAGCAAAAGTTCCGGTAAATGGATAGGAGGAATGAAGATGTCAAAAATTGAGATCAGCTCAGTTGAACAGCTCCCTGAAAAATTAGGGAAATGCGTGAAAGTCAGGGACATGGAATTAGCTCTTTTTCGGTCATCAAGCGGCCAAATATATGCATTGGAAAATCGCTGTCCGCATAAAGGAGGGGATCTTTCGCAAGGGATCGTGAGTGGAGAGTTTGTCTTTTGTCCGCTCCATGATTGGAAAATATGTATGAAAGATGGAAAAGTTCAAGAACCTGACCACGGATGTGTAAAGACATACAAAGTGGAAATGAATGATGATAAGCTATTTATCCTATTATAGATTAAGGTGAAAGCTGATGGCGAAAAATCTTTTAAACTATTTTCGAATGAAAGAGCAGGAATGTTCTTCAGAAAAACTGTTTGATGCCCAATGCCCCTTTTGCAGTGTTCAATGCACGATGAAGCTGAGTGAACAAAGAATCGTGGAACGGAGCATCTACAAAGTCATTTCGAAAGACAATCCAACTTCGAACGGCGGTCTTTGCATTAAAGGACTGAATGCCCATCAACACGCCATCCATCCTGATCGGCTAAAGTTTCCGCTTCGCAAAGTAAACGGCAAATTTGAACCGATTAGATGGGAAGAGGCCATTGAGTTTATTAAAGAAAATTTTAAGAATATTCAAAAAGAAAGTGGCTATCACTCAGTGGGTGTATATGGCGGCGGGTCATTGACAAATGAGGAAGCGTATTTGCTTGGGAAATTTGCGCGTGTTGCCTTAAAGACGAGATACATTGACTATAATGGAAGATATTGTATGTCATCTGCTGCTAGCGCCATGAATGACGCTTTCGGGCTTGACCGCGGATTGACAAATAAATTGTCAGAAATTCCTTTTGCCCGCTGCATTATATTGGCAGGTGCGAACGTGGCGGAGTGCCAGCCGACCATCATACCATATTTCCAGATGGCAAAGAATAATGGTTGTTATATTATCGTTATAGATCCTCGGGAAACAGGGACCTCCCGGTTGGCGGACTTGCATATCAAAATTAAACCGGGGACTGATGCTGTATTTGTTAATGGCTTGTTAAAGGTGATTTTTGATGAAGGATATATCGATGAAACGTTTGTCAAAGAGAGAACGAAAGGTTTTGAAGAACTAAAAAACCATATTGCGCAAATTGATTTGGAGGTTGTGGCAAACGTAACAGGAATTCCAGCCAATCTTATTCATTTAACTGCTATACAATTTGCCAGTTCCCCGACTGGCATGGTGTTTACGGCTAGAGGAGTAGAACAGCAGACAGACGGTTATTTGACTGTCCGCAATTGGATAAATGTTGTTTTAGTGACGGGGAAAATAGGCAAGATAGGCTCTGGCTACGGTGCGATCACCGGCCAGGGGAACGGACAAGGGGGACGCGAGCATGGTCAAAAAGCTGATCAGCTACCTGGATACAGGCAAATCGAAAATCCAGAGCATCGAAAATATATTGCGTCCGTTTGGGGGATCTCCGAATACGAACTCCCCCTCAAAGGAGTTTCCGCCTATGAAATGATGCAAAAAATTGATAAACAAGAGATAACAGGGCTGTTTGTAATGGGCTCAAATCCTGTTCTCTCTAGTCCGAATGCACAATTTGTTATTAAAGCTTTGCAAAAATTAAAATTTCTCGTTGTGGTGGATTTCTTTCTTTCAGAAACAGCTGAAATGGCCGATTTAGTCTTGCCGTCGACAACCTATCTGGAAGATGAAGGAACGATGACGAATCTGGAAGGGCGTGTCACATGGAGGCCGGGAACGAGAAAACCTCCCGGTGAAGCAAAACATGATTGGAAAATTTTATGTGACATTGCGGAGGCGCTTGGAAGAGGAGAATATTTCCGCTATTCTTCCGCAAAGGAAATTTTTGATGAACTGCGAATTGCCAGTAGCGGCGGAAAAGCAGATTACTATGGCATCACATATGAACGCCTAAAAAAAGAACGTGTATATTGGCCATGCCCATCCGAAGATCATCCGGGTACTGGCAGGTTATTTGAACAGTCGTTTGCCCATGAGGATGGGAAAGCTCGGCTTATGGTGGTTGAACGTCAAGGAGAAAAGGTTGAAACTTCAAAGAAATATCCCCTTTACGTCACAACGGGACGAGTGATGCCGCATTATCTGAGCGGAACCCAGACTAGAAGAAGTTCCGCACTCATCTCCCGACAGATTGAACCGTATGTGGAAATTCATCCGAAAACAGCAAAAAGATTGAAAATTGAAAACAACTCGTTAGTCCTATTGGAAACAGAGCGTGGAACAGCCATCGTCAGAAGTAAATATACCGATAAAATCCGTGAGGATACAATGTTTGTTCCTTTTCATTGGGGCGGTGAACAAAACATTAACCGGATAACAAATGATGAGTTAGACCCTTTTTGTAAAATGCCCGGATTTAAATTGTCTGTAGCAAACATTAAACCGCTGGTAAACTTGGATAAAAATTAACTAAAATGGCGGAAAGAGGGGAACAGGTAGATGAATAAAAGAGGATTTTTTCAAAGCGGCCATACTCCTACTCTGTTTAGCGCCTTTTTATATTTCGATATCAGTTTTATGGTATGGGTATTATTAGGGCCGCTGGCTGTCATTATTTCGGAGGATTTCCAATTGAATGCTGCGCAGGCAGCCAATCTTGTGGCGCTGCCGACTTTAGGAGGATCGATTTTAAGGCTTGTACTAGGTACATTGTCCGATATGATTGGGCCGAAAAAAACCGGACAAATAGGAATGATCGTTACATTTATTCCACTCCTTTATGGCTGGCTGTTTGTTAATAGTTTAACAGAATTATATATTATCGCTTTGCTGCTAGGCGTAGCTGGGGCAAGTTTTGCTGCAGCGCTTCCGCTGGCCAGCCAATGGTACCCTCCGCAATATCAAGGGTTGGCAATGGGGATTGCCGGAGCTGGAAATAGCGGTACTGTTTTCACTACTTTGTTTGCAAATCGGATTGCACAATATTTTGGCGATTGGAGCGTTGTCTTCGGGTTGGCCATGATACCGGTAATGCTTACGTTTATTGCGTACAGCCTATTGGCAAAAGACAAACCGAATCGGCCGACTCCAAAAAAACGTTCAGACTATAGAAACGTATTGAAAGAGCGGGATACGTGGATTTTTTGCTTCTTTTATAGTGTCACGTTTGGCGGTTTTGTTGGCTTATCCACCTATTTAACAATCTTTTTTAACAACCAGTATGGTCTTGATCCAGTGAAAGCAGGTGATTTTGCAGCTATATGTGTTGTTGCCGGAAGTTTTTTCCGGCCGGTAGGAGGCTGGTTGGCTGACAAATTAGGCGGCATTCGCATGCTTATATTTCTATTCAGTGTGGTTTGTGTCATGTTGACCTTTATGTCAACACTTCCAAGTTTAACACTCGCTACAGTATTGCTATTTTTAGTTATGATGTGTTTAGGGATGGGAAATGGTTCAGTCTTTCAGCTTGTTCCGCAAAGATTTTCAAAAGAAATCGGCATTGTCACAGGGATCGTTGGGGCGGCGGGGGGAATTGGCGGATTTATATTGCCAAAAATTTTAGGCAATTTAAAATTGCTTACTGGATCTTTTTCGGCCGGATTTTTCATTTTAAGCGGAATTGCTTTTTTGGCAGTGATGTTAATTTCGATTGTACAAGTTCAGTGGAAGAAAACATGGATTTCCGAAGGCGGCAAAGCAAAAGTGGAAAGTTAGAATCGGTTCGCTTTTAAAACTGATTGCTGTTGCATGTTTTTTTGAAAATGTTGAAAAGTATTTTTATTTTCCAATGATTCACTGGCGTTAAAATACTGGTTGAAGCAATAGAGCCAACATCATCCATTGTTTGGTTTAGGAAACCGAGACGTCAATTGATCTTCCAAAGTAAATTTCATCACCGATGAAAAGGTTTGCCGCTCTTTCAGCAAAAACAATTGTTCGATCCCTTTTAATGTGCGGCAGTTTTTTTCATGCAGGTTCTCCATTGAATTATGTTTTGCATGGCTGTGATGCTATAATGGAGAACTTTTTTCTTTCGTTTGCTTGACCTCTTGATCAAGAAAATGGCAATGCCATCATCTTGATCAAGAGGTTGTTTTTTTCTGCATCCCTGTTTCTCATCAAAATAGTTGACAAAAAGAAAAATGAATATATAATGAAATCTATTAAATCCGATAAGACATGTAAGAATGATAAAAGTGGAGTGAAATAGATTGTCCGTTCAAATCGTGCAAATCTCAAAAAAATTCCATCATCATGGTACAGACCAGACAGTGCTGGATCAAATCAACGTTACAGTGAATAAAGGAGAATTCATCTCGATTCTCGGGCCTTCTGGTTGTGGAAAATCAACCCTATTATCGATTGTGGCCGGTTTAACAAAACCATCATCAGGAAAAGTTTTGATGAATGGTGACGAAGTAAAAGGACCCGGGAGCGACAGGGGAGTTGTCTTCCAGCAAGCTGCACTTTTTCCGTGGTTATCTGTTGAGGAAAATGTCATGTTTCCATTAATAAAAAAAATGACAAAAGAAGAGGCGAGAAGACGGGCGCAGCAGTTTTTAACAATGGTGCAGCTCAGCCAATACGGAAAGCACTCGCCGCACGAGCTGTCTGGAGGGATGCAGCAGCGAGTGTCGATCGCAAGGGCGCTGGCGATGGATCCAGAAGTGCTGTTAATGGATGAGCCGTTTGGAGCGCTCGATGAGCAAACGAGATCAAGGCTTCACGAAATTCTTGAAAAAATATGGATGGAGACTAAAAAAACTATTTTGTTTGTGACCCACAGCATACAAGAGTCGCTGAAATTATCTGACCGGATTCTTGTCATGGGGACAAGGCCTGGCAGAATCATTGATGAAATCAAAGTAGATTTTCCAAGGCCGCGTGAACAATTTCGGAAAGAGCTGGCGGAATACGAAGAACGGATTCAAAAACTGCTCAAAACTGAAATAGATAAAGTCGTGAAAGAGGAAGAGAACTATGCAGCAAATCGTTAAACGAATCATCTTTTTTGCAGCGCTGCTTGGCGTATGGGAAGCGATCGTCAAATTATTAGGAATCAAGCCGGTTGTTTTTCCAGCTCCGAGCAATATTTTTCAAGCGCTTTGGAAAGGTTTTGCCGATTTGACGCTTGTTTATGATTTGCTTGCCAGCTTTGAACGGCTCATCATCGGTCTTGCCATCGCCCTTCTTCTGGGGACTTTGCTTGGGGTTATCTTGGCTGGATCAAAAACCATTGATGATACAGTCGGATCGCTTATTTTAGCATTGCAAAGCGTGCCGAGCATTGTCTGGCTTCCGCTTGCGATTATTTGGTTCGGCTTAAACGAGAAAGCCATCATTTTTATTGTTGTTCTCGGCGGAACATTGGTCATGACGTTAAACATGAGAACTGGGATTAAAAGCGTCCCGCCGATTTATATCAAAGCGGCGAGAACAATGGATTACAACGGGTTTTCATTATTTGCCAAAGTTATTTTCCCGGCAGCCATCCCCCACGCTGTAACAGGCGCCAGGCTGGCTTGGGCGTTTGCGTGGAGAGGACTGATGGGAAGCGAACTGCTGAGCACTGGACCTGGTTTGGGCTACACGCTAAAATTTGCTTCTGATTTTGGCGATATGGCTCTTGTTATCGGCATTATCTTTATCATTGCCTTAATTGGAATTTTTGTTGATTTAGTGTTTTTCAGTAGAATTGAAAAAAAGGTTTTGAAAAAATGGGGATTGCAAGAACAATAAGCAATTTTACGACAGAAGGAAAGGGGAAAAACATATGCACAGAAAAGGTTTGTTGCTAACATTGATCTCCATTATCATCATTGGCATTTTGTCTGCCTGCGGAGCAAATCAAGCAGGATCAGGGGAAAAAACGAAAGTCACAATCGGTTATTTTCCGAACATTGATCACGTTCCGGCGATGATAGCGAAAGAAAAAGGCTATTATCAAGAAGAACTTGGCGATCAAGTGAAAATCGAATATAAAACATTTCCGGACGGCGGTGCGTTTATGACAGCCCTTAAAACGGGCGAAATTGATGCCGGTCTCGTAGGACCAGGACCGGTTATGAATAACTTTTCGAACGGTGCGGATGTCAAAATCATTGCCGGTGCATCATCAGGAGGAACTGTTGTTGTCGCTAGCCCAAAAAGCGGTATTCAAACGCTAAAAGATATTGAAAACAAGACGTTTATCACTCCGGGAGTCGGATGCACACATGATGTTCAATTTGAAACTTATTTGCAAGATTATAATATTGCTTCTTCCAGAATTGGCGGAACATTGAAGCACACAACCGGCAACCCGGCCCAATACCAATCATTTTTTGAAGCGGGAAAAGTGGATTTAGCGGCAGTACCTGAACCTTGGGCTTCATTGTTAATCAAAAACGGCGCAAAAGTGATTGTCGATACGAAAGACATTGCCTTTGGAACAACGCTGCCAAATACCGTTTTAGTAACTTCCGACAAGTTCATTAAGGAACATAAAGAACTTGTACAAGATATTGTCAATGCACATAAAAAAGCCATCGACTTTATCAATCAGCATCCAAACGAAGCGCGCGATATCGCCATCAAGTCCATTAAAGAAACAACAAACCAGCAGCTTGATCCAAACATTATCGACAGCGCATGGAAACGCGTTCACTATACAACGGAAGTAGATGGAAAAGTTCTTCAAGAATTCGCCGACTCTTCTTATCAATTAAAATTTTTGAAAGAAAGACCTGACTTGACAGGTCTTGTCGATGATACTTTTTTGAATTGAAAATACTTGTGTTTTTATAAAATTTCATGTAAATTTAATTTATATGAAATATCCAAAAACTTCATAACGTCAATTCTTATCGAGAGAGGCGGAGGGAACTGGCCCTGGGAAGCCTCAGCAACCGGTGCAAGGTCTGACGGCATGGTTATTCTTGCACCAAGGTGCTACATCCAGCAAGCATATTGCCGTTTGTCATGCTTGGAAGATAAGAAGGAGCTAACAAATAAACGTCTTCTTCTTATGAGGAAGGCGTTTTATTTTTGCCGACTCCTGATAAAGACAAACGGGCGATTCTTTTAGGAAGAATAGGAGGAAAAAAGATGGCAAAGAATCGGATAGATACAATTTTAGCCCAATTGGGAAACCGGAGTGAAACCGCTACGGGAGCAGTTAGTGCGCCCATTTATTTATCGACGGCGTACCGCCATGCGGGGATTGGTGAATCCACTGGATACGACTACACAAGGACAAAAAATCCAACGCGGCTTGTTGTCGAGGAGGCGATCGCCGCATTGGAAGGAGCCGATCAAGGATTTGCTTTCTCTTCCGGGATGGCGGCGATTCAAACAATTATGGCCCTTTTTAAAAGCGGCGATGAACTTATAGTTTCAAAAGATTTATATGGAGGAACTTACCGATTGTTCGAGGAAGAGTGGCGCAAGTACGGCCTTGTTTTTCATTATGATGATTTTACATCTGAAGCAGAAACGGTATCTCTGATCAACGAAAATACGAAAGCGATCTTCTTGGAAACGCCGACGAACCCGCTCATGCAGGAAACATCTATTTCAGCTCTCAGCGAAATCGCGCGCAAGCACGATTTGCTGCTAATTGTGGATAATACGTTTTATACGCCTGTATTGCAGCGTCCTATCGAAGAGGGAGCTGATATTGTCATCCATAGTGCAACGAAATATTTAGGAGGCCACAACGATGTGTTGGCAGGCTTGGTGTGTGCGAAAGGGCAAGATCTTTGTGAAAAATTGGCCGCACATCAAAACGCCATTGGCGCTGTATTGTCTCCTTTTGACTCTTGGCTTCTATTAAGGGGAATGAAAACATTATCGCTCAGAATGGCCAAACATCAGGAAAATGCAAGGGAATTGGCTCGATTTTTGGCGGAGCTTCCAGAAGTGGCCGACGTTTTATATCCGGGTAGAGGCGGAATGCTTTCCTTCCGCATTCAAAAAGAAGAATGGGTAAACCCGTTTTTAAAAAATTTACAGTTGATTTGTTTTGCAGAAAGCTTAGGCGGTGTCGAAAGTTTTATTACGTATCCTGCGACCCAAACCCATGCGGATATCCCGGAGGAAGTGCGCGTTCAAAACGGCGTTTGCAACAGGCTTCTTCGCTTTTCGGTTGGGATTGAAGATGTCGAGGATTTAAAAGAAGATCTCAAACAAGCGTTAAAAGCGGCAGCGAAAGGGGATCGGTAAGATGAGCAATCAATGGAGTTTTCAAACAAAATTGCTGCACAATCACCATAAATACGATCCGGTTACAGGCGCTGTCAGTGTACCGATTCAGCATGCATCAACGTTTCATCAAAAAACTCTTGATCAATCACCTGAATTTGACTATAGCCGTTCCGGCAATCCGACAAGAAAAGCGTTAGAAGAAGCAATCGCCGAACTGGAGGGAGGCGCCAGAGGGTTTGCTTTTGCTTCAGGAATGGCCGCCATTTCAACAGCTTTTCTGCTACTGTCTTCGGGAGATCACGTTCTTGTCACTGAAGATGTGTACGGCGGAACATACCGGATTGTTGCCGATGTCCTATCCCGCTTCGGCATTGAATATACGTTTGTCGATATGACAGATCTTAATGAGGTGGAAGCCAATATTCGACCAAACACGAAAGTCATTTATATTGAAACGCCTTCCAATCCGTTATTGAAAATCACCGACATCCGTGCAGTTGTCAAACTTGCCAAAAAATACGGTTGTTTAACATTTGTCGACAACACGTTTATGACACCTGCTTTGCAGCGTCCATTGGATTTGGGGGCAGATGTCGTCTTGCACAGTGCAACAAAATTTCTTGCTGGACATAGCGACTGCTTAGCGGGATTGGCGGTTGTAAAGGATGAAAAGCTTGGTGAGGAGCTTTATAAGTTGCAAAACGCTTTTGGCGCTGTTTTAGGGCCTCATGACTGCTGGCTTGTGCTTAGAGGATTGAAAACACTCCAGGTTCGGCTTAATCAATCGGCAGAAACAGCACTCCAATTGGCAAAATTTTTGCAAAATCACCCTTCAGTGCGAAAAGTGTATTATCCCGGATTAGACGGCCATGCGGGGGCGGACATTCATCGGAAACAAAGCGGAGGTGCGGGTGCGGTTTTATCTTTTGAACTTAAAGACGAAAAAGCGGTGAAAACACTTGCATCCAACATTGAGCTCCCGGTGTTTGCCGTCAGCTTAGGGGCAGTAGAGTCCATCTTGTCCTATCCGGCGAAAATGTCCCACGCAGCAATGCCGAAAGAAGAAAGAGAAAAAAGAGGGATTACGGACGGATTGCTTCGCTTAAGCGTCGGTTTGGAAAGCTTTGAGGACTTGAGACGCGATTTGCAGCATGGACTAGACAAAATTCTTGCATAAGCAATGATTTTCATGAAAATCACTCATAAGAACAGGGGCATGTCCCCTGTTTCTTTTTTTTGTAAGGAAAATTGACAATTATTTGACATTATTTTATTTATTTGTGATATTATAGTTAATGTGTTATATAAAAAAGAATTTTTAAAGGGGGATGTTATGTATGAGCAAGAGGGGTGGCGGTTTGTTCTTTGCCATTCTCCTCGCTTTTGCGTTGATTCTATCCGCCTGCGGAAACAACAATGGCGGCGGAAATCAAGGCGGCGGGAGTGAAGGAGGAAAGAGCAGCGGAGGCGGAGACAATAAAACACTAAGCCTTTTGACTGGAGGAACGGGCGGTACATATTATCCGCTTGGCGGTTCGATGGCGCAAATTATTTCAGACGAGACAGATTATAATGCAAATGCCCAATCTTCTGGCGCTTCTGCTGAAAATATGCAAGCACTTAAAAACGGTGAAGCAGATATTGCCTTCTCGCAAACCGACATTGCGTCATATGCATTAAACGGGGAGTTAATGTTTAAAGACAACAAAGTGGAAAATGTGCAAGCAATTGGAACACTTTATCCAGAAACTATCCAAATCATTACGACGAAGGACAGCGGCATCAATTCCGTTGAAGACCTGAAAGGAAAAACCGTTTCTGTCGGTGCTCCTGGTTCAGGAGTGAATGCCAACGCCCAGCAAATTTTAGAAATACACGGCTTAAGCTTTAACGACATCAAAGCCCAAAATCTGTCTTTTGATGAATCAACAGACGGCATTCAATCCGGCAGTATTGATGCAGCGTTTATCACAGCGGGAACACCGACAGCAGCAGTTGAATCTCTATCCGCACAAAACGAAGTTAAAGTAATCCCGATTGCCGACGACAAGATTCAAGAATTAATGGAAAAATATCCTTACTATGCAGAGGATACAGTTCCAAAAGGGACTTATAAAATTCCTGAAGATGTGAAAACTGTTGCCGTAAAAGCGATGCTAGTTGTTCGTGATGACATGCCAGAAGATGATGTCTACGCCATCACAAAAGCGATTTTTGAGAATACGGATAAAATCACCCACGCAAAAGGCAAATTAATTAAGGCGGAGACGGCGCTTGACGGCATTGGCGATCTGCCGTTGCACCCCGGCGCTGAAAAATATTTTTCTGAAAAAGGAGTTCAAAAATAAAGTGCGACGATAGGCCGATTTGATCGGTCTATCCTTTTCATTTCTTTTTATTTGGTGGGGGTTTCATGAGGTCATGGCGGCAAGTGTTTATCATTGGTTTTCTCCTTCTCATCGCAACCATTGCCTTTTTGCTTTTCTTTCCTTTTACCGAAACCATCGCTTTTTATCAAGAAGATCGTGAAGAATTGTTGGCTTTTTTGCCTATCCAAGAAAACAACTCTTTTCAAATACAATACACCCATTCCATTCATCTGACCGATGTCGTGGAGACATATGAATTACGCAATAAGGAAATTGTGCAAACAGAGCTACAGTTTGAAAATTTTGCTATCGGCATGCCTTCCAATGTCGAAGGAAATGAAAAATTTGTAGAAAAAGATGGGAAATATTTGATTAAAAATATGAATCGGCGGTTTCCGTATATTGATTTGCGGGTTGGACTAGTTAGAGCAGATCACCGGGTCATTTATAAAGAAAACGTTTACAAGTTGTCGAATTATATTAGACCCGGTACATGGGTTAGAATAAAACCTGCTAAGCTGAGCTATTGGGAAAGGCTGAAAGGAGTTGAAATCAGTGAGCAAAGAAAAATTTGAAGTAATTTCGGAAGAAGAACAGCAAGCTTTAATTGAAAAATATGATCCTGAAGCAGGTACGAGAAAACTAAAAGGCGTTTTGGGAGGCATTGTTTTTGCCGGATTGTTGGCCTTCTCCCTGTTTCAGGTATATACAGCAATTTTCGGTGTTTTTACAGCACAAATCCAACGCTCCGTCCATCTTGGGTTTGCTTTAGCCTTAATCTTCCTGTTATTCCCAGCCAACCGCAAAAAGAAAAAGGAATATAAATTTCAAGTGGCGTGGTATGATATCGTTCTTGCGCTTTTGAGCGTTGTTGTGGGGGCGTATTGGCCGCTGTTTATTAACGATATTGTAATGAGAGTAGGGATGCTAACAGAAACGGATTTTTATATTGGCATCATCGCTATTTTGCTAGTTTTAGAGGCAACGCGCCGTGCAGTGGGTTTGCCGATCACCATCATCGCTCTTCTTTTTTTAGCGTACGCTTATTTCGGTCCTTATATGCCGGATTTCCTTCAACACAGCGGACTTAGTTTTGATCGGATTGTGCAAACGATGTTTTTTACGACGGAAGGAATACTCGGAACCCCGCTTGGAGTGTCATCAACCTTTATTTTCTTGTTCCTTCTTTTTGGGGCATTTTTAATTAAAACGGGTATCGGCCAATATTTCAATGATTTGGCTGTTGCGATTGCCGGGAGAAGGATTGGCGGACCGGCAAAAGTCGCTATTTTTTCCAGCGCTTTGCAAGGAACCATCAGCGGAAGTTCCGTTGCCAATGTTGTGACTTCCGGAGCTTTCACCATTCCTATGATGAAAAAACTCGGATATGACAAAGATTTTGCGGGAGCAGTGGAAGCTTCCTCCTCTACGGGTGGGCAGATTATGCCGCCGATCATGGGTGCAGCTGCGTTTTTAATGGTTGAATTTATTGGAAACGGCATTACGTATTGGGATATTGCCAAAGCATCTGCGATTCCGGCCATTCTTTATTTTACTGGAATTTGGATTATGACGCATTTCGAGGCAAAACGAATCGGATTAAAAGGGTTGTCAAAAAGCGACATGCCGGATATAAAAGATATTCTCAAAAAACTTCATTTGCTGACGCCTATTGTCGCCATTCTTATTTTGTTAATGTCTGGAGTGACGGTTACCCATGCTGCTCTTTATTCGATTTTAATTTCAATTGCTGCCGGATTCCTAAATCGGGAAAATAGAATGAAGTTGAAAGATATTATATTGGCCCTTGTTGATGGAGCCCGTACAGCATTGGGGGTTGCCGCAGCAACAGCGGCAGCCGGCATCATTGTCGGGGTTGTGACGAAAACAGGCCTCGGTTTAAAACTTGCCAACGGGCTGCTTGAACTTGCCGGAGGCTACCTTATTCCAACGCTCATGTTAACAATGGTTGCGTCGCTCATACTAGGGATGGGTTCCCCGACAACGGCAAACTATGTGATTACCTCAACGATTGCTGCGCCAGCGATCATTATGTTGGGAGTTCCGGATCTTCCTGCTCATCTGTTTGTGTTTTATTTTGGAATTATTGCAGACATTACGCCGCCTGTTGCCCTTGCAGCTTTCGCGGCTGCCGGTGTTTCCGGCGGAGAGCCGATCAGGACGGGAATTATTTCATCCAAATTAGCGATTGCCGCTTTTATTATTCCTTATATTTTTGTTCTTTCGCCGCAAATGTTAATGATTGATACTAATTTTTGGGGGATTCTTTGGATCTCCTTTACGGCGATGTGCGGAATGATTGCTATTGGTGCGGGCATGATCGGTTTTTGGATGAGAAAAATGCATTGGGTGGAGCGGATTGTTGCCGTTGCAGCAGGCGTATTGTTAATTTATCCAGAACATTTATCAGATATTGCCGGTCTCGTCATTTTCATCGTGTTATTTGCGCTTCAATATATCTGGAAATACGGAACAGCACAGAATGTAAAGGGAGAAAGTGTATAATTTCACAAAGGGCTATTTCAAAGGCAAATGGAAAAAAGCTGATGCTGAATCCAATCATGGGCGGGCATCAGCTTTTTGTATAACCGTTTCTTTTTCGCGAATATTGCTCTGTTCATGTTATGATAAAAACACAGTCATATGTTGGCAAGGAGGCAACAGCAATGATCAAATTCTCAACCATAGGAACAAACTGGATAACAGAAGAATTTATCCGTGCGGCAAAAAACATTCCTGATTTTTCATTACATGCTGTATATTCCAGAACAGAAGAAAAAGCGAGGGAATTTGCTGAAAAAGTCGGGGCGAAGCTTGCTTTCTCAAACTTAGAGGAAATGGCAAATTGCGATGAAGTTGATGCGGTTTATATTGCCAGCCCTAATTCGTTTCATGCAGAACAAGCCATTTTTCTTATGAATCGTGGAAAGCATGTTCTATGCGAAAAACCAATGGCTTCCAATGCAAAAGAAGTGAAAGAAATGGCGGAAGCGGCCAGACAAAATAATGTCGTATTAATGGAAGCTATGAAAACGACTCTTTTGCCGAACTTCCAAGCCATTCGCAAACATTTGCATAAGATCGGCAAAATCCGCCGCTATTTTGCTAGCTATTGCCAATATTCCTCCCGCTATGATCAATATAAAAAAGGAATTGTTTTAAATGCATTCAATCCCGTTTTTTCCAACGGCTCGTTAATGGACATCGGCGTTTACTGCCTGTATCCGATGGTCGTTTTATTCGGGAAGCCAAGAAATGTGAAAGCGAATAGTTTGAAGCTCGAATCAGGCGTAGACGGCGAAGGCAGCATCCTAGTGGATTACGGGGAAATGGAAGCAGCCGTGATCTATTCCAAAATCACCAATTCGTACATACCATCTGAAATACAAGGGGAGAAGGGCAGCATGATCATTGATGCAATCCACACCCCGCAGAAAGTGGAAATACATTACCGCGATGGGCGGGTTGAGGATATCAGCGAAGAGCAGCCATTCCATCCAATGTATTATGAAGCGAAAGAATTTATCGATCTCATTCAAAATGGCCAACGGGAATCTGAGACCAATTCTATTGAGCATTCACTCATCACGATTGAGATCATGGAAGAAGCACGAAAACAAACCGGTATCATTTTTCCGGCTGATAAGTAGATTATCTGTAAAAAAAGCTGAAATAACACAGGTTATTCAGCTTTTTTTGTGATGAAGAAGAATGATGAAACCTCTATATTTGGAAATATTCGGTTTTTCATGTTGATAAAACTTTGTCAAGGAACATGATCGAAAGAGCGTTTAAAAAGAACCGAATCCTTGTTGTTTACGGAAACATTATTCTAAAATCACGGAAGAAAACCCAGAAAAAAGTTATAATCGTAAAAAACTGCTAAAATAAAAAAATTATTTATTTCGTCAAATAATTACAATTTTTATTAATAGATGATGATATATTTTTTTCGGAATAAGCTCCCATTCAATTATTTAAAAAAGAGAGCATTCCAGTATGAAGAATTTTGAGTTTTAATAAAAGGAGTTTATTTTTTCTATTTGGGCATTTTGACCCAGCCAAGTAGCATTTCTGCCCTTCACTTCATCAATACGCAGGACGCAGCAATGTATGAAGAGTCTCGGAGATACGGATGGTTAGCGACTGTGAGTAGTGTGGAGATTTCAAGTACAATCATACATTTTAGTCAAACTATCCTTCTTATTGAGAATATGGAGGTATTCATTTGTTAGGTGTGAAGTCTTCGATGTTAAGATATTCATAGATCCTTCGCAGGTAAATAAGGCGAATAACGGGAGTAGCTGACAACGCTTGGTTTATGCAGCCATGACTTGAGAATTTGAACCCACGGTATTTCTCTATTCCTCATAGATTTTCTTATTTGTTCTTCTTTCTTTTTTCTTCAATTTTTGATCCTCGGTTAGCCAATCGGAAACAATTTCCCCCTATTCCTCCTCATACATCATTCCCTTTTTCCTTAGAATTTGGTTCCCATCTGCAACTTTTTAGCTACTCTCCATTTGCTATATAAGATTTTTGAAATTTAATTGATCGAAAAAGATTTCTGATTCCTTAAAACTTTCATAAAATGAATCTCGGACATTGCTAGCATACCTTTCATTCCCTCCGCTGTAAAGTGGCCACAAACAATACAGTAGGGGTCTATTGGATAACTGGAGATCCTATTATTTAAAGAGAAGGTGCAAAGTTATGTATTTTTTCATTGCATAACTCTGCACTTTTATTGTTCATACGTTCTTTTGGTGAAAAGTTAAAATAATTGAGAATAAGAAGCAAAAAAATCTAAATCTACACACTAATTTTTCAAATTGCCCTTTCCTATCATCAAGTTTTGTAAGAGCCACTTTTATTTTGCAATAAACTAATTATTCTTCGTGATTGTTTTTGCATTAATCTTATTTGTTTTTAGATATTATTTTTCGTAGTGTGAAATATAAAGCTGTAGAGTTATAAAGAAACTATCTATAACTTTAATATTTCAGTCCAAATATAAGGCAAACACCTGTTGATAAAATACTACACAGCTCACCAAAAGCACCAAAATATTTTATTTCTTTTATACAACTGCACCTTTAACGTAATCAGCTATGTATTCTCCGATTGAAATAGAAGCTGTAGCAGCAGGTGATGGAGCATTACATACATGGATGCTTCTTTTCCCATTAATAATTAAAAAATCATCAATCAATTTCCCGTCTTTAGTTAATGCTTGTGCACGAATACCCGCTTCTGCAGGAACTAAATCATCATATTCAATAGCAGGAACTAATCTTTGCACATTTCGTAAAAATAGTCTTTTATTTATAGAGCGAACCATTTCTTCTAAGCCATAACGCAAATGTTCCTTTGCTAATTTCCAAAAAGCGGGATAGGTGATAGTATCAAGGGTATCCTTTAAATTAAAACTAAACTTGTTATATCCTTCCCGCTTTAGGGATAACACTGCATTTGGACCGACATGAATTTCCCCATTCATCATTTTAGTTAAATGAACACCAAGGAATGGAAATTTTGGATTAGGTACTGGATAAATTAAGCTTTTTACTAAATAAGACTTTTCTGGTGTAAGTTTAAAGTACTCTCCTTTAAAAGGTATGATTTTTACATCTGGGAAAAGTCCACTGATTCTTGCGATGCGATCTGAGAATAATCCAGCGCAGTTAATGAGTAGCTTTGCCTTAAAAACGCCTTTATTAGTTTCGACTTCAACTTCATTTTCTGTTTCTTTAATATTGATTGCTTTCGTATTGTTTCTGATTTCTCCACCTTTTTTCAGAATTGTATAAGCAAAAGACTCAGATACTTTAGTGTAATCTACTATTCCAGTCATTGGAAGTTTAATGGCGCTAATCCCATTAGCATATGGTTCTATTTCCTTGATTTCTCCTTTCGAAATTTTTGTTACTTCAAGGCCATTTAGTTGTGCTCGTTTATATAATTTTTCAAGCTCAGGTAGTTCTTCTTCAGATGTTGCGACAATAATTTTCCCACAAAGGTCATATTCAATTTCATTTTCTTCACAATATTTTAAAAGTTTTTTTCTCCCCTCAACTGCAAATTTTGCTTTAAAGCTTCCCGGTTTGTAATAAATTCCTGAATGCATCACCCCGCTGTTTCTACCGGTTTGATGCGCTGCCAATTTTTCTTCTTTTTCTAAAACTAATAATTTAGCATTTGGATTTTTATTTAGAATTGCCATTCCAGTAGAAAGTCCGACAATTCCACCGCCAATAATAATAAAATCGTAAATCATAAACCATTACCTCCATTAATTTTTTTGTATGATAAATTATTTTTTTGTTGACAACAACTTATTTATGTTTTATTCTTTTATCAAACATTGTAAGCGCTTAAATATAAAAAAAGCAAGAAAAAAATAAAAAAATGTATGATAAATTTTAAATATATATCAGACAAATTTCTATTAACAAATAGTTAATTGTCACTCAACTATTGATATAATTTAGCAAATGTTTGATTATTAGATTAAATTTTTTATTCTAAAATAACTGAATATTTATTTTAAAAACACAAAAAAAATTATTTAAAATAATCAATTAATTTTAAAAAAGGGGGGTATGCTTTCTGAAAGATGTTTTAAACTTGTTAAAGAGTCATGTATCCATTAGAAAATATAAAAATGTAAAAATACCGGATGAAAAATTAGTCGAAATGATTCATTCAGCTCAACATGCAGCGAGCTCAAATTTCGTTCAGGCCTATTCCATTATTCGAGTTACAGACCCGGAAAAAATTAAAGCATTAGCGACCTTATCAAGAAATGAATCTCAAATCCTATCAGCTCCAGTGGTATTATTATTCTGTGCCGATTTGAAGCGCTTAGAATTTGCTTGTATAAAAGCAGGTGTAAGTATCGTACATGATACACTTGAAAACTTTATCGTTACAGTAATTGATACAGCCCTTCTAGCTCAAAACTTTGTTGTTGCAGCAGAATCTCAAGGTTATGGAATTTGTTATATAGGAGGGGTTCGAAATAATCCCGATGAAATCAGCGAGTTGGTGAATCTACCAGATAAAGTTTTTCCATTGTTTGGTATGACTGTTGGAATTCCTGCCGAAATACAAATCGTGAAACCACGACTTCCAACTGAAGCTATAGTGCATGAAAACGTATACGATGAAACAAAATATGAAAATATTATCGATTTATATGACGTGATAATGAGAGATTACTATAGAAATCGATTAACCAATAAAAAGGATACTAATTGGTCAGAAACAATTGGTGAATTTTTGAAAAATCCTAGGAGGTTACATATGAGAAAATTTATTTCATCAAAAGGATTTCATCTGCAATAAAAAATGAAAGTAAGGATGCACGTGATACAGGCAACGCCGTAGTGCTGATTTTCAAGGGATGTCTAGTAGATATAGTAACCAATTTGAGAAATGGTGTAGAAGTAATCGACTGATGATCAATTGCTATCGAAAGTTAGCATGCTGTTTTTGAAAGCGGTGTCATGAGGTTTTAGGTCAACAGTGTTAATGTTTGAAGAATATTGAAACAAGATTGGAAAATCTATTTTCTACTATATCTAGAATAAGGGATACGTATGTATGGGGCGTACTATTCTATGGTTGAGTAAATATTTAGAAAATTCAAATAAAAATCACAAAATACATATGGAAAGTGAGGAGAGAACACGATGAATGGAATTGGATACTTTAAAAATCCAACCCAAGTTTCTTACGGATTGGGAGCTGTAAACCAATTGCGTTCTATTATTGATGAGCAAGGCTTTAAAAATGTTTTAATCGTAACTGACAAAGGGATTGTAAATGCAGGACTTGTCAGTCGTGTTACTGATCAACTCAAGGAAATAAATTATGAAATATTCGATGAATGTTTACCGAACCCTACAGTAGCAAATTGTGAAAACGCTTTGGAAATGTTAAGGAAAATGAATGCTGAATTGGTTGTTGCAATTGGCGGGGGAAGTTCAATTGATGTAGGAAAGGCTGTATGTTTATTAGCAACTAATGGAGGTTCCATTGTTGAATATGAAGGTATAGATAAGTTTTCCAATGACTTATTACCATTATTAGCAATTCCTACTACTGCTGGTACTGCTAGTGAGGTGACAACTTTTACCGTAATCACTGATGAAAAACGTCAATATAAATTGACAGTTGGAGGTGTAAAAATCGCACCAAGGTGGGCACTAGTCGATCCTGAAATGACAATCAGTTTACCAAAGCATATTACGGCAGCAACTGGCCTTGATGCTTTAGTGCATGCAATTGAGTCGTACACTTCTAAATTGGCAAATCCTATTACTAAGGCGCTTGCTAGAGAGGCTATTCGTAAAATAAGCAGTTCTTTGCGGCAAGCTGTTTACAGCGGAGATAATATTAATGCTAGAGACAATATGTTAATGGGAAGTTTATTAGCTGGACTTGCTTTTAATAATACCCGTTTGGGGAATTGTCATGCATTAAGTCATCCAGTTAGTGCTATATACGGTGTTCCACATGGTGTAGCTAACTCGATTTTAATTCCGCATGTAATGGAATTTAATAGTTACGCAGTCCCGGAACTATTTAGTGATATTGCAGAGGATATGGGGGAAAATACCAAGGGATTAACACTAATGGAAAGGGCATTTCTAGCAGTAGAATCTGTGAAAAAGTTATCTGTTGACATTGGGATTCCTACAAGTTTTCGAGAATTCAATGTCAAAGAGTCAAGCATTGATAAGATGGCTGAAGATGCCATGTTAAGTGGCAATATACTAGTAAACCCAAGAAAAACAACATTAGAAGATGTTAAAGAATTATATAAAAAATCGATCTGAGGTGCTACCATGAAGAGATTTGATTTAACCGGTAAAACTGCTTTAGTAACTGGTGGTGGACGTGGTATTGGGAAAGCTATTGCAGTGGCATTAGCTGAGGCAGGAGCTAATGTTGCACTTATAAGCAGAACAGAAGAACAATTAAAGGAAGCATCAAAAGAAATTGAAGAACTTGGCAAAAAGGCATATTATAAAGCACTCGATGTTACAAATCATCTTGAAGTTAAAGAGTATGTTAAAGAAATAGTTGATATTGAAGGCAAAATAGATATTTTAGTTAATGGTGCGGGCTCGAACAGGAGACTTCCATTATTAGAGGTTACACCAGAGGACTTTGACTTTGTAATGAATTTAAATTTAAAAAGTGTTTTATTTACTACCCAAGCTGTTATACCTTATATGGTGCGTCAAAAATACGGAAAAATCATTAATATTGCATCTCTAACTAGTGTATTAGGTTTTAAAAATATGACCTTATATGGCTCTAGTAAAGGGGGGGTATCTCAATTTACAAAAGCAGTAGCAGTTGAGTTTGCAAAAGATGGAATTCGATCCAATGCTATTGGACCAGGTTATTTTAAAACGGAAATGACAAAAAGTCTTTTTGAAGATCCAGAGCGCGTAGCTTGGATGAATTCTCGAATTCCACTTGGTAGAACAGGAAATACTGATGAATTAAAAGGAGCAGCAGTTTATTTAGCTTCTCCAGCTTCGGACTATGTCACTGGACAAACAATCTATGTTGATGGTGGATGGTTAAGTTATTAAAGGGGGTAAAAACATATGAAAAAACTATTCAGTTTATTGCTAATCTGTTTCATTGTGATTTTATCTGCATGTGGAAATAAGTCTAGTAGTGGGGACTCAGATACTATAAAAATAGGTGCGCTTTTTCCGCTTTCAGGGAATCTTGCGCTTCTTGGAGAAGAAAGTTTTCGTGGCGTTGAGTTGGCAGTTGAAGAAATTAATGCAAATGGCGGGATAAATGGAAAGAAAGTTGAGTTAGTGAAAGGAGATGCGGTTGATCCGGATGCAGCTCAATCAGAAGCAAACCGGTTAATCAATAAGGAGAATATTAATTTGATTGTTGGTTCATATTCCAGCGGCATTTCGTTTGCGGCTAGTGAAGTAGCCGAACGTAATTCTGTATTATATTTTGAACTTGGTGCAGTTGCTGATTCTATTACAAATCGCGGTTATCAATATGTATTTCGTACAAATCCACCTGCATCTTATTTTTCACGTGTTCATATAGACTTCATTAAAGAAAAGGTAGCTCCAGCCCTTGGAAAAGATTTGTCAGATATAAAAGTTGCCATTGTACACGAAGATTCTGACTATGGTACAACAATTGCCGAAGAAGCAAAGAAATTAGCTGAAGAAAATGGAATGAAAATTGTTGGGGTTATGCCTTATAGCCAATCTACAAATGATTTAAGCTCAGTTGTAGTTAAAATCAAAAACCAAAATCCTGATGTACTGATAGCTGTTTCCTATTTAAACGATGCGATCTTATTATCTAGACAAAGTGCAGAACTTGGATTAGACGTCCCAGTGTTCATAGGTTCAGGCGGTGGTCACACCATGAAAGATTTCTATGAAGCTGTAGGGAAAAATGCAGAATTACTGTTTAATGTTGATTTTCCACAATATCAAATTAATTCAGAATCCGCTCCTGGTATGAAAGAATTTTTAGAAATGTATCAAAAAAAATATGGAAGCCAACCAAGATCAGGACACTCATTAACTAACTATATGGGTATGCAAGTTGTGTTGGATATTGTTAAGAAAGCTAATTCCATGGATTCAGAAAAAATAAGAGAAGTAGCCCTTGAACATATCGTAGAACCTGGTACCACACCAACAGGATGGGGAGTAAAGTTTGATATGTCAACAGGTCAAAATATTGACAGCCAACCATATGTACATCAATGGATTAACGGTGAATTAATTGGGGTATGGCCAGACCATATAGCACTACAGGAGCCAAAATTTAAATAATTAAGAAAATTCTGGAGGAAGTTTCCTCCGGAATTTTCGCAAAATTTTTTTAATTGGGTTAAAAAATTTGGGGAACTATATTACACAAAAAATGTAAAAAATGAATGGTTCTTAAAGTTGGGATAAAAAAATACAAAATAAGAAAGTTTACTTAAAAATTTTCATTTTATTTGCTTAGGGGGGGTATAGGTGACATTAATACAAACATTGATAGCTGGAATATTACTAGGTGGGATATATTCTTTAATTAGTATGGGGTTAAATTTAATTTTAGGTGTTATACGGCTTGTTAATTTTGCCCATGGAGAATTATTAATGATCGCCATGTATATTAGTTTTTTCATATTTAATGCTTTTGGAATGGATCCGTATGCCTCAGCAATATTAGTAATGGCTGCTTTATTTTTAATTGGTGTTATCGTACAAAGAGTTATTTATCAACCAATACTAGATTCACCATCTACAACAAAGATTTTCGCATCATTAGGGTTGTCAATAGCACTTCAAAATCTTGCTTTAATGTTATTTAGTGCAGACCACTTTACTGTTAAAACAAGTTACCAATTGTCTGTCATTGATATTGGTGGGATAGCTATTAGCATACCAAGATTCGTTGCATTTATTGTAGCTATGTTAGTAGCTTTAGTATTATATCTTTTCTTGCAAAATACTTTGACAGGTAAAGCCATTCGTGCGGTTGCAATGCAAAGACAGGCAGCACATTTAATGGGTATAAACGTGAAAAGAATTTATTTGCTAGCATTTGGAATTGGTAGTGGATTAGTTGGGTTAGCAGGAGCCATGTTGATACCAATTTATTCGGTATATCCAACAGTTGGAACAACTTTCGTATTAATTGCTTTCGTAGTTATTGTTCTTGGTGGTATGGGAAGTATGTTTGGAGCGTTTTTTGGCGGGCTTATTATTGGATTAGTAGAGGCTTTGGCTGGTGCGTTTATATCTCCGGGATTAAAAGAAGTAGTATACTTTATTATCTTTATTTTAGTTTTACTGTTACGCCCATCCGGAATTTTTAGCTTGGGTAGAGGCTCAGAGGAGGTTGGATTAAAATAATGCAAATACTAACAACAAGAAATTTTTTGATTCTGCTCTTAATATTAGCTGTGCTATTTCCATTAGCTGTTGATGATAAGTTTATATTAAACATACTAATATTGATCTTAATTTATGCAACAATAGCAACGGCATGGAATATATTAGGTGGTTATGGTGGACAGTTATCACTTGGACATGCTATCTTTTTTGGTTTAGGTGCTTATACATCTGCTATTTTATATTTGGATTTTGGAATAACTCCATGGATTGGGTTGATTGCAGGTGCATTAGTTGCTATTCTTGCAGGTATATTGATTGGTTGGCCAACATTTAGATTAAAGGGAACATATTTTACATTAGCAACGATTGCATTTGCAGAAGTAATACGTCTTGTGGCATTGTTCTGGCGTGACTTAACTCGTGGGGCGGTAGGAATAAATATACGCTTTAATCCAGGTTTAGAAAATATGATTTTTCGTGATTATTCTTATTATTACTATTTTATTTTATTCGTTTTCATAATTACTATAGGGATTGTCATCATTATTGATCGTAATAAACTTGGTTATTATTTGAAAGCTATCCGAGAAGACGAAGATGGTGCAGCAACTTTAGGTATAAACGTTCCAAAATATAAAATGATTGCCATGATTTTTAGTGCCGGATTAACTGGTATAGCAGGAGTATTTTATGCACAATATATGCTGTTTTTTAATCCAACGACCGTATTTAACTTGAATTTTTCCATAGAAATTGCCATGATCGCAATAATTGGAGGAATGGGAACAGTTTTTGGTCCGTTGTTTGGTTCAATTATTGTTGTCCCTCTAAGTGAATTTTTAAGATCCGCTTTTCCGATGCTCAATGGATTAAACTTTTTCATTTATGGTATCGTTCTAATTTTAATTGTTTCATTTATGCCAAATGGATTATTGCCAATTATTAAAAAGTATTTCAAAAAATTTTTTGGAAGTAGGTCCGAAGCAGATATAAGGGGGGATCAGCTTGATACTACAAGTCAATAATGCGGTGAAACAGTTTGGTGGTCTTAGAGCAGTAGATAATGTATCAATGATTGTTCATTCAAAAGAAATAGTTGGGATTATCGGTCCGAATGGGGCGGGAAAAACCACTTTATTTAATTTGATTTCAGGATCTTTACCATTAACATCGGGAACGATTTTATTTGAAGGCCAGGATATTACGAACCTAAAGCCGTATAAAATTTGTAAAAAGGGAATTGGGCGAACATATCAAATTGTAAAACCATTTGGAAATATTACAGTATTAGAAAATGTAATGGTAGGAGCTTTTAATAAAATTAACGATACATCAAAGGTGCGAGAATACAGTTTGGAGGTGTTAAAGAAAGTAGGACTTTATGATAAGAGGCATCAAGTCGGAAAAAGTTTAACTTTAGCTGATAAAAAAAGACTTGAGGTTGCGAAAGCCCTTGCAACCCAGCCTAAATTGTTACTTTTGGATGAGGTAATGGCTGGCCTGAACTCAACTGAAATTAAAGAAATATTACCTGTTATTCAAAAATTACGAGAGGACGGTATAACCATCATATTAATTGAACACATTATGGAAATTGTTATGAATATTTGTGATCGAATCATTGTAGTAAATCATGGTCAAAAACTTGCGGAAGGTACTCCTAAAGAAATTGCAAACAATGAAGAAGTAATAAAAGCGTACCTTGGGGAGGAATTGAGCTTTGCTTAAATTAGAAAAGATAAATGTATTTTATGGTGAATTTCAGGTGCTTTGGGATGTGTCATTTGAAATTAAAGAAGGTGAAATAACTGCAATAGTCGGTGCAAACGCTGCAGGAAAATCTACTACGATTAATACCATATCTGGTCTTGTAAAACCCACTAGTGGATCAATTACCTTTCGAGGCAAAGAAATTCATAAAATGGATCCACATGAAATCGTAGAAGAAGGAATAATTCAAGTACCTGAAGGACGTAAGTTATTCAACTATATGACAGTTCAGGAAAACCTTGAATTGGGTGCATATTCAAAAAGAGCAAAAAATGATGTTAAAAAGAATCTTGAAATGGTTTATGAACTTTTTCCAGATTTAAGGGATAGAAAAAAACAACTAGCAGGTGACATGAGTGGCGGCCAGCAACAAATGTGTGCAATTGGTAGAGGGTTAATGGGAAATCCAAGTTTACTCATCATTGATGAATTATCACTTGGATTGGCTCCTATTCTTGTTCAAAAATTATTATTAACCCTTCAAGAAATTCGTAAAAAGGGAATTACAGTTATACTAGTTGAACAAAATGTAAAACAATCCTTAACTATATCTGACAAAGCATTTGTACTGGAAAATGGGAGGGTTGGATTATCGGGAGACGCAAAGGAATTATTAAATGATCCGTATTTGAAGAAGGCTTATTTGGGAATGTAGAGGTAGTGAGTTTATGATTGCAGCAGTAAAGACGGAGAACGTCCAAGAGGTAATTGTTCAAGAAGTGGAAAAACCTAAATTGTCTCCTGGAGAAGTTTTAATTCAAGTTGATTTCTGTGGCGTTTGTGGCAGTGATTTACACGCCTATAATCATTCGAAAGGTTATGAATTTGTCAGAAAACCAATCATATTAGGTCATGAGTTTTCAGGAACTGTCATTGAAACATGTGAAATTAAAAATCCATCGCTTATTGGCAAGAAAGTTATTGTTGAGTCAATGCATTATTGTGGAGAATGCGAAAACTGTAAAAATAGGAGATTTGCCATTTGCAACAATATTAAAATTATTGGTCTCCACATAAATGGTGGAATGGCTCAATATGTAAAGGTTAATGAAAAATTTGTTCGAGAAATTACTGTAAATCTAAGCAGTAAACATGCTGCATTAACAGAACCGATGTCTATTGCCGTTCATGCGGTGGATGGAATTGCAAAAGTTAAACCAAATGATCGTGTTTTCGTTCAAGGTCCAGGTATTATCGGATTTTTTGTAAGTTTAGTATGCAAAAAAAGAGGGGCAAAAGTCATTTTGTCCGGATTGGAGAGAGATTTTGAAAGCAGATTAAAAAAATGTATTGATTATGGCATTCAACCATTTGTTGCTGGAAAAGACAAGTTAGATGAAAAAGTAGATATATTTTTTGAATGTTCAGGATCAAGTAGTGGAGTAGAGTCTGGATTAAAAATGTTAAAAAAAGGTGGAAGAGGAGTTATAGTTGCTCTTTATGAACATCCAACTTCCATTTTCCTTACACCTTTTGTTAGAAGTGAAGTCCAAATATTAACAAGTTATGGCTCTAACCCACATGAGTATGTTGAATCTATGAAAATATTGGAATATTTTGGTGAAACACTAAATCAATTCATTTCCATCTACTCATTAAATGAAGTAAGGGATGCTTTTCAAAGCGGGTTAAATCAAAGAGTTTTGAAACCAATGATTAATATAAAAAGTTCCTTTGAATGATTAGTAATGAATATTTGCACCAACAATTTGTCAAGTTGATAAACAAAAAATGAAAACGGTTTCTGTTTTCTAATCTTAACAATAATTAAAATAAGGCTGCACAGGAGAATGACCAAATAAAAAATTCATAGAAATGGGGGTGTATTATGTCAGAACAAAAAATAGCCTTTGTTACGGGGGCAGGAGATGGTATTGGGAGAGCAATTGCTATTCGGTTAGCACAAGATGGGTTTAATGTTGCAGTTAATGATATCGCTGAGGAAAAACTCGAACGAGTGAAAAGAGAAATTGAAAGATACGGTGTTCAATCAATGGCATTACCAGGAGATGTAAGCAATCGTGAGCAAGTTTTTGCTATGGTTAAAGATGTTGTGGATAAATTTAGAAGATTAGATGTACTTGTCGCCAATGCAGGTATAACTCAGGTGAAACCTTTGCTAGAAATTACTGAAGAAGATTTATTAAAAATCTTTCAAGTAAATGTGTTTGGTGTTCTTTACTGTATGCAGGCAGCAGTGGAACAGATGAAAAAACAAGGTAAAGGCAAAATTATTAATGCAAGCAGTACGTCTGGGAAAAGGGCGGTTGAGTTTCTCGGCCATTATGCAGCAACTAAATTCTCGGTTGTAGCCTTGACCCAAGCAGGAGCCAAGGAGTTTGCGCCATACGGTATTACCGTCAATGCGTATTGCCCTGGTATTGTTAATACAAATATGTGGGAAGAAATTGATTTAAAAATGGGTGAAATATTAGGAGTTAAGAAAGGTGAAACGTTTCAAAAGAAAGTAGATGGAATTCCTCTTGGCAGGGTAGAAGAACCTGATGATGTGGCAAAATTAGTATCCTTTCTTGCAAGTGATGATTCAGATTACATGACTGGTCAGGCAATTGTAATTGACGGCGGTACTTATTTCTCATAAAAAATTTAGGAGGGATTTTGATGGTAGTAAATGTAAAAGAATTGACTTTATTAAATTTAGATGATGTGAGATTGTTTGTAAATGGTGAATGGATAAAATCGAGTAATAATCAAACTTTTCCTTTAATCAATCCATCAACAGGTAGCCAAATTGCAGAAGTTCCACTAGGCGCTAGAGAAGAAGCGAAAAAAGCAATCCAAGCCGCACAGGATGCATTCCCCAGTTGGGCAAGTTTAACTGCCTATGAACGCGCCGACTATATCCTTAAATTGCGCGATTTGTTATTAGAAAATGAACATGAATTAGCAGTTTTAATGAGTATGGAAATGGGTAAGGCCTATACTGAAGCAGTGGGTGAAGTGAAATATGCAGCTTCATTTTTAACTTGGTATGCTGAAGAAGGGAAGCGTGTTTACGGAGAAATTATTCCTGCTTCTGTACAACATAAAAGGTTATTTGTATTAAAGCAACCCGTTGGGGTAGTTGCTGCAATTACTCCTTGGAACTTTCCGCTAGCTATGATGACTAGAAAATTAGGACCTGCTTTAGCAGCCGGATGTACGGGAGTTGTAAAACCAGCAAGCCAATCTCCACTTTCTGCATTAGCCTTTGGAAAATTAGTTGAAAAAGCGGGATTTCCAAGAGGAGTGGTAAATATTTTACCAGGCAAAACAAATGAAATTTCTGATGAAATCTTTGAAAATCCTATTGTCAGAAAAGTTTCATTTACGGGGTCTACCGCAGTTGGGAAAAAACTGGTTGAAAAATCAGCTTCCCAATTAAAGAAACTGTCACTTGAACTTGGAGGTCATGCACCTTTTATCATATTTGAGGACGCTGACTTGGAATTAGCAGCTGCAGGTGCTGTAGCAAGTAAGTTCCGCAATTCTGGCCAGACATGTGTTTGTGCAAACCGTATTTACGTACATGAAGGGATTAAAGATAAATTTGCAAAAATATTTATTGAAAAAGTTAAACAATTAAAAGTGGGTAACAGTTTAGATGAAACTGTTCATATTGGCCCATTAGTGAATAAAGAGGGCTTAGGCAAAGTAAAAGAACATGTAGAAGATGCGATAAAAAAGGGTGCCCAAGTTTTATGTGGAGGAAACGTAGTAGGAGATGAAGGTTATTTCTATCAGCCAACTGTACTTGCAAATGTAACTGACGATATGCTGATAATGACAGAGGAAACATTTGGACCTGTTGCACCTTTAACCAGCTTCACAGATGTTGAAGAAGTAATTAAAAAAGCAAATGATACTGAATATGGTTTGGCAGCATACTTATATACTCGCGACATTTCACGTGCAATTAAAGTAGGAGAGGCTTTAAATTTTGGAGTAATTGGATTGAATGATGCTCTTCCAGGAACTGCACAAGCACCGTTCGGTGGTATGAAACAAAGTGGTTATGGTCGTGAAGGTGGTCATCAAGGAATAAGAGATTATCTTGAGGAAAAATACATCTCCCTAGGTTTAGATCAATAAGTAACTTAAACAGTCGAACTATTTAAAAAATTGTATACGTTGAAAATAAAAAAGGTTCATAAATAAAATTTTACGATGCAACTACTCAGATATGAAAAAGTGGGGATATTGATGCTCGCATTAATGAAAACAAAACCTGGCGTTGGCAATATTGAACTTCAAAACATTTCTATTCCAGATATTTCTCCAAATGAAGTTCTTATAAAAGTAAAATATTGTGGGATTTGTGGAACAGATTTGCACATTTATCATGATACTTATGATTACAATGCACCTGTCGTTTTAGGTCATGAGTTCTCAGGGGAAATTGTCAAAATCGGATCAGAAGTAGATAACTTTCAAGAAGGTGATAAAGTTACTGTCTTACCTTCAACAGGCTACACTTGCAGGCGATGCGACTATTGTAAAAAAGGATATTATATGTTGTGCCCAAAAAGGAAGAGTCTAGGTAGCGGTTTGAATGGGGGATTTACTCAGTTTGTTTCAGTTCGTGAGGATATGGTTTACAAATTGCCAAATAATGTTTCAATGAAAGAAGCTGCATTAGCAGAACCTCTTGCTTGTACTGTTCAGGCTATTGAAGAACTTGCGACAATTCATATTGGCGATTGGGTATTAGTTTCAGGTCCGGGGCCTATTGGTCTTCTTTGTGTAAGTTTGCTAGTTTCTAAAGGATGTAATGTTATTGTAACTGGGACAACTGCTGATAAAAAAAGATTTTCGATTGCAAAACAATTAGGAGCTCAATATACGATGAATGCAGAGAAAGAATCCTTGCAAGAAATTATAGATTCATTAACAAATGGTAATGGTGTAGATGTAGTTCTGGAGTGCTCAGGAGCAAGGCCTGCTATTAAAGCAGGTCTCCAAGCACTAAAAAAACAGGGAAAATATATTCAAGTAGGTATCTTTGAGAATCAAATAGAACTGGATATGAACATCATAACTTATAAACAATTACAAGTTTTTGGTTCATATGCCCATTCCATTAAATCATGGGAAAAAGTTCAACGTTTACTTTCGCATAAACAATTAAATCTAGCCCCGATTATTACAAATATCATGCCATTAAGTGCATGGGAGCGTGCATTTGCCCTATGCGAATCAAAATCATGTGGAAAAATTTTACTTTATTACGATGGTTCCATTTAATTTAGAGGCATAAGGGGGAGATAAAATGAAAAATTCAATGATTGAGAAATTGGGTCTACAAAAAGATCAGTTATTAAATATGCTTTACCAAATGATTTTGATTCGTAAATTTGAAGAAACTTTAGAAAAGTTATACATGTTAGGAAAAATTCATGGAACAATGCACCTTTGTATTGGCCAGGAACCAACTGCTGTAGGAGCATGTGCAGCGTTAACAAAAGAAGATAAAATCACCAGTACCCACCGTGGCCATGGACATAGTATTGCAAAAGGATCAGATATTAAGAAAATGATGGCTGAATTATTGGGAAAAGCAACGGGTTATTGTAAAGGTAAAGGCGGATCCATGCACATTGCTGATTTAGAAATAGGTAATTTAGGTGCAAACGGTATTGTTGGAGGAGGACACGCCATAGCTTGTGGCGCAGCGTTTACTTCTAAACGTAAAAATCTTGGGTATGTAACCGTATGCTTTTTTGGAGACGGAGCAAGTAATGAAGGAAGTTTCCATGAATCGTTGAATTTGGCATCTATTTGGAAATTACCAGTCATATTCTTATGTGAAAATAATCTATATGGAATGTCAGCACCTATTAAAGAAATGATGAATATTGAAAATATTGCAGATCGCGCGTCTTCATATGGAATTCCAGGTGTTGTTGTTGATGGTACAGATGTTTTGGCTGTTATGGATGTTACGAAAAAAGCGGTTCAACGCGCAAGGGATGGTGAAGGTCCAACTTTAATTGAAGCAAAAACATATCGCTGGAGAGGTCATTCAAGAAGTGATGCACGGAAATATCGTACTAGAGAAGAAGAAAAATATTGGGTTCAAAATAAAGATGGTATCAAATTATTTAAGGAAAGATTGTTGAATTTTGGAATTGTTACAGAAGAAGAAATTAAGGCAATCGAAGATCGAGTAAACAAAGAAATCGAAGAAGCTGTTCAATTTGCTGAGAATAGTCCAGAACCTTCTTTAGAAAGTTTAGAACAAGATGTATATGCTTAAAACAAAATATGAATCGGAGGGAGAGTAGATGCGTCAAATTACATATGCAGAAGCAATACGTGAGTCAATGACTCAAGAAATTCGCAAAAATGAAGATGTATTTATTATGGGTGAAGATATCGGAATTTATGGTGGTGCATTTGGCGTAACAAATGGAATGATTGAAGAACTTGGTTCGGAAAAGGTAATCATCACTCCAATTTCTGAAGCAGCAATTACCGGTTTAGTCGTTGGGGCCGCCATGACTGGAATGCGGCCGATTTTGGAATTGCAATTTTCTGATTTTATTACCATTGCCATGGATCAAATTGTCAATCAAGCGGCAAAAATTCGCTACATGTTTGGCGGAAAAGGAAAAGTACCTGTTGTTATTCGCACTCCAGGTGGATCTGGAGCAGGATTCGCTGCACAACATTCCCAAAGTCTTGAAGCTTGGACGGCTCATATTCCTGGATTGAAAGTCGTTCAACCTTCTACACCATATGATGCAAAAGGATTATTGAAGGCAGCTATTGATGATGATAATCCAGTAATTTTTTATGAACATAAGTTGTTATATGGGGTAAAGGGAAATGTACCAGAAGAACAATATTCGATTCCATTGGGTAAAGCAGATATTAAACGGGAAGGGACTGATGTAACTGTAGTGGCCACTTCATTAATGGTACATCGTGCACTGGAAGCTGCAGACATATTAGAAAAAGAGGGGATTAGCGTTGAAGTAATTGATCCGCGTACTTTAGTACCTTTAGATAAAGAAACAATTATTGAATCGGTGAAAAAAACAAATAGAGCAGTTGTCGTATATGAAGCGGTAAAACGTGGGGGATATGGTGCAGAAATTGCAAGTGTCATTAATGAAAGTGAAGCATTTGATTATTTAGATTCTCCTGTCATTCGACTTGGTGGAAAAGAGATACCAATACCTTATAATCCGACTCTCGAAAAACATGCTGTACCACAAGTGGGCGATATAGTTGAGGCAATTAAATCTACATTTGTGCCTGCGATATAATTAGGAGGTTTAAAAGAATGGTTAGTGAAGTTTTAATGCCCAAATTGGGAGCTACAATGAGTAAAGGAACCATTATTGCTTGGATGAAAAATGAAGGAGATCGGGTTGAAGAAGGAGAACCACTTTTAGAAATTATGTCAGATAAAATAAGCATAGAAGTAGAATCACCCGCAACAGGAATTCTTTTGAAAAAGCTATATTCAAATGACGATGAAGTTCCGGTTTTGGCAACAATCGCTTATATTGGTGATTCCCATGATGAAATTCCTAAGGCAACTCCCATTGTCAATGACAAGCAACCTAACGAAACAGGCATAAAACTCGAAGAAAAGTCTGAAAATAAAAAAGAGTTCAATAATTATTCTAAGGGGATTAGAAGAACTCCTTTGGCGAGAAAATTAGCAAAAGAATATAATATTGATTTAAAAAATATAAAAGGTTCGGGGCCAAATAACCGTATTCATAAATATGATATTGAAATTTTTCTCAAAAATAATAAAAAAATTACGCCATTAGCAAAAAAAATTTCCTTAAAAAATGCTATTCATATAGGAGAGATTAAGGGAACAGGTATAAATCATAAGATTACCAAAAATGATGTGAGCTCTAATATTGAAACAGAAAGTCAAACGGTTCCTTACAAAGGTTTAAGAAAAGCTGTCGGAGAAAGAATGGCAAAAAGTTGGAAAGAAATCCCTCATGTTACATTGAATACAGATATTATTATGACGAATGCAATAAAATTACGTGAACAGTTATTGCCCATCATCGAAAAACAAACGAACTTACGTTTATCTTATTCCGAAATTATAATAAAGGCAGTTGCTTATACTTTAAAACAACATCCAATGTTGAATGCATCCTTGCATGACGATGAAATCAAAATATATTCTACTATTAATATAGGATTTGCCGTATCAGTTCCTAATGGACTATATGTACCAGTAATTGAAAATGCTGATCAAAAAGGTTTAGCTCAATTGACAGAAGAGGCAAAGTATTTAACACAGCTAGTTAGAAACAATAAAATAACTCCTGACAAAATCGCAGGAGGCACTTTTACAGTAAGTAATTTGGGAATGTATGCAGTAAATTCATTCGCTCCTATTATTAACCCTGGTCAAACAGCTATTTTGGGAATTGGAAAAATAGAAGAAAAGCTAATGAAAGTGGGAGATTCAATCGAAGCAGTCCCTTATATGTCGGTTAGTTTATCATTTGATCATCGTGTTGTTGATGGTGCTCCTGCTGCGGAATTTTTAACTGATTTAAAAAGAATTATCGAAAATCCATTTGAACTTTTAGTATGAGGTGTTTGGATTGAATACTTATGATGTTGTAGTATTGGGCGGTGGACCTGGAGGATATGTAGCTGCTGAACATGCGGCAAAATTAGGTAATTCGGTTGCAATTATTGAATATAAGCATTTAGGAGGAACCTGCCTTAATACGGGTTGTATTCCATCAAAGGCATTATTAAGAAGCGCTGAGGTATTATCGTTAATTAACAAAGCACAATCATTTGGAATTAAAGTGGGAGAAGTAAATGTTTCATTTGAAAAAATCATGGACCGCAAATCGAAAGTCGTTAAAACATTACAGCAAGGTGTTAAATCGTTATTAACAAAAGCTAATGTTAAAATATATGAAGGGTTTGGCACTGTTTTGCCAAATCAAACGATTTTAATAAATGATGAAAATGGGATTGAATCCATATATTACAAAAAATTAATACTAGCTACTGGTTCAATACCTTTTATCCCACCAATTAATGGTATCGATGATGTTCATTTTCACACTACAGATACCATTTTTAATCTTAAGGACTTACCAAACTCAATTACCATTATAGGAGGCGGATTTATTGGTGTCGAGTTTGCGTGTATGTTTTCAAATCTAGGAGTAGAAGTTTATCTTGTCGAAATTGCTGAAAGAATATTAGTAAATGAAGATGAAGATGCAGCACAAGTTTTGTTTAAGACATTAACCAAAAAGAAAAATGTTCATATTTACACATCTACAATCATAGAAAAGGTTAATGAAGAACATAATAATATAGTTATAAATATTAAGGATCGTCATGGAAACAAAAATCGGATTATTTCATCAGAATTACTGATTGCATCAGGAAGAAAGCCTAGTTTAAAAGGTTTAGAAAAACTGAAAATAAAAAGGAATGGTCCATTTATTCAAGTAAATCCCTATATGGAAACGAATATTCCAAATATTTATGCAATAGGTGATATAATCGGTGGATATCAATTAGCTCATGTAGCTAGTGCAGAAGGAATTGTTGCTGCTAAAAATGCATCAGGTTTTGAAATAAAAATAGACTATAGAGCTGTGCCAAAATGCATATATTCATTTCCGGAAATTGCTAGTGTCGGTCTGAGTGAAAAAGAGGCTAGAGAAAAAGGATACGATATAAAAATTGAGATGATAAATATTAGTACTCTTGGAAAGGCACATTTATTGGAAGAAAAAGAGGGATTCATTAAGTTAATTGCAGATAAGCAATTTGGGGAAATTTTGGGCGTTGTAATGGTTGGACCACATGTAACTGAAATGATATCCGAAGCAACTGCACTCATTTCACTTGAAGCAACTGTTCAAGAATTAGAAAGCATTATTCATCCCCATCCAACTATTTCAGAAGGGATATCAGAAGTTGTAAAATCTATTTTGAATAGCAGCAATAAAAATTTGATATAATTATTGTGATGTTGAGTTTTTTAGACATTGGAGTAGGAGAAGAATGTAAATGACTAAAAGTAAAAACAGTTCCCAGATTATTGTCAAAGACGTTATTGCAAAGATTCAAAGTGGCGAATACCCCCTCCATTCAAAAATTCCTTCTGAAAAGAAATTAGCTGAGTTGTTTAATGTAGGACGTTCCACGGTTCGCGAAGCCCTTAGTGTCCTTAAGTCGCTTAATATAGTTACCTCAAAACAAGGTGGGGGTCATTATATTATTGAAAATAATGTATCCTTTCTTTTAAATAGTATGGATATTGAGACAGAAGAGTACCAGGAAATCAAAAATTTATTTGAAGTAAGATATATACTAGAAACTGAAGCTGCTGCAATTGCAGCTGAAAGAAGAACGGAACAAGATTTAGAGAGTTTGCAAGAAATTCTTGCCCGATTTAAAAAAGTACTTGAATCGGATGATGGCATCGGGAAAACAGAAGATTTTGAATTTCATAGGACGATGATACAAGCTACTCATAACTCATGTTTGATTCAATTGATGAATCAACTTTCAGAAATGTATCAGAAAGCTCTAGGAATAACCTTAAAACAAAATTTGGGTTTTCCGAGTAAACGGCAAAAAGTTTTTAAGGAACATTATGCAATTTACGAGGCTATAAGAGATGGACATTCAGAGCTGGCAAAAGTTTACTGTAAAATACATTTAGATAATGTATTGGTAAAACTAAACTACATGTACAATATAAAGGGTATAATTTGCCGGGAATCCTCTTAATAATGCTCTTTGAACTAAGAGAAGCAAGTTGAATCAGTTGTTTTTCAAGAAGTTTCATAATAACTATATTAAAAAAGATAGCTATTAACAAATGTCTTTGATTATTGTCCAAAGAAAAACAAACGAGGCTGTTTCAAGTGGTTATAAAAAATGACCTTTATGAGGCAGTCTCTTGTTATTTATCCAAGTTTAACGATTGATCGCAGCTAGCAAAAATTAACGAATTTAATCATTTGTTCATGTTTGTTTTTCCTTGTCCTATATGAACCTCCCTCTATAAATATTGATATATCAACGGTTTGCCGCATTTACGGGGTGTCAAAAAAATATTTTTCGACAAACTCTTTTCACATGTTTTTGAAGATTTGAGATTATCTAACAAACTGTGGGTACGCTTCGCGGACACTACTGGATATATATGGTTCGTAGTTTTTGGATTCTATTCCGACGCACGTTGGATCTCTGCGAACCTCCTGTTATTTCTAATTCTTTAAACCAAATATCTCCATTTTTTGAAGTGCAGCCGTAAGTATAATGCATTCGTCCTCCTACAACAGAAGCATCGTGATAAGACCGGTCAAAAGGACGCCTTACCGGGCGGAAGTAGGACATGAGTGTTCCCTTAAACGAAATAATTTCTGAATGTTTATATTTTAGAAAAGTAAACTAAAAATGATAAATCGTTGATGTAGATAATATCGAGTGGTGTCTATAGATGTTAGGTAGAAAACATCTGTAAATTCCCATTCATAATCGGCAACAACTCTTAATAATATAATATTAGACCAATCAGCATCAAGATAAATAACATCAAACCGCTGATCAAAAAGGGGGTGTGATCAAATTTCATCAGTTCGGATAACGGTGTCATCTCATTAACTTCTTTTTTGGTTAATTCCTTTCCATTCGATACAAAAGTTCTTCTGAAGCCCAAAACGATTCGGTCAAAAAAGCCTCCTTTTACTGTTGTGGCAAATAAAAAAATGCATAACAATAGAAGGGTCGCATAAAACGAAGTGTTAATAAAGGACAGCAAACTAAGCTTCTTATAAAAAATGAACGAAAATAAGAACGTAAGCGACAGCGATACAATAAAATATAGAAACGATTTTTTAAATAACAAAAAAACCACTCATTTCTAGAGAAAAATCCCCTATTTTTTAACATGGAATCTAAATTAGATGAACGTATCTTGTCTTGTAGTATACAAAACTGAATTTTTAAAAATCAACTACTATTTCTATTTTTTTGCTGTTTTAAAATTGCAGAAACTTGAATTTTCTCTCAAAAATTTTTTAAAAAAAGATTTTTTCGCATGTATGACACAATATGAAAAAGAAAAATTTCTAAATATAGACTAAAAGTCTGATACGAAAGCCAACTATAGAAAGATAAAACTATTTTAAAATATTATTATGAAAATACATTTTATTTTCAACGATTACACTAAATATTGTATTCTGCGTGATCAGATATTATTTGAATATTTCTATTTTTAGTATAAAAAGAAAGCGCTTTCTATTAAAAGTGTGTTTTTAAAATAGGTAATTAGAACTGTTTTTTTTTCGTTTAGCATGTTGTTTGTTCTATCTTAATGGCTGTTAAGAATTTTTTTGTGTAATATTTTTTTACAAAAACAAATGTATAGGCTGTTTAAGCATGTATAATAGGGATTGTAAATAATTTGTAAAAAAACAAGGGGTGAAATTATTGAAAAAAACAAATTTTGCTTTATTTTTTGTTTTCGCAATTTGTTTTAGCCTGTTGCTATCAGGCTGTTATGGCGGAGGGCAGCAGAGCTCCGGCGATTCCGGCAGTCAAAAAGAGGGTGGAGAGTCTGATTCACCGCAAATTATTAAAGCGTTGGAATCAGCCGCGATTCCTTCAATGGACAGTGTTATGGCAGAGGACACTGTCAGCTTTACCACATTGAATAACGTGATGGAAGGTTTGTACCGAATAAATCAAAATCAAGAGGTAGTGCCAGCAATGGCTGAAGGCGAACCTGAAATCAGCCAAGATGGAACTGTCTACACGTTTAAAATTCGCAAAGATGCGAAATGGTCCAACGGCGATCCTGTCACTGCCCATGATTTCGTTTATGCGTGGCAGCGTGCCATTGATCCTAAAAGTGCGTCGGAATACGGCCCATACATGATGATTGGAAAAATTAAAGGGGCTGCCGAAATCACAGAAGCTGCCGCACAAAAGAAAGAATATGATCTTAATTCATTAGGCATTAAAGCTTTAGATGATCACACATTGGAAGTAACATTGGAAAGACCGATTCCATATTTCTTGTCATTAGTAGCATTTCCGACGTTCTATCCGCAAAATAAAAAGTTTGTAGAAGAACAGGGGGAAAACTACGCCAAAACCTCTGAAAACTTAGTGTTTAACGGACCATTTGTTTTAAATGGATGGGATGGGAGCACGGATTCTTCTTGGCAGTATGTGAAAAATGAGAGTTATTGGGATGCCAGAACCGTTAAATTAGATAAAGTTGAATGGAATGTACTAAAAGACTCGCAATCAGCCGCAAACGCATTTGAAGCTGGAGAAGCGGATATTACCCCTAAACTTTCATCTGACATTGTTCCTCAATATGAAGGAGATTCCAACCTTGTGACATGGTTAGAGCCGACTATTTTCTGGCTGAAAATGAACCAGAAGCATGAAGCTCTGGCAAATGTGAATATTCGTAAAGCGATTGCGCAAGCCATTAACAAAGAAGATTTTGTCAACACCGTTTTAAATAACGGTTCCGTTGTCGCCAATTATGCTGTTCCGAAAGAGTTCGTAAAAAATCCGGAAACAGGGAAGGACTTCAGGGAAATCAACGGGGATGAATTATTGCCTTATAATGTCGAAGAGGCGAAAAAAGCTTGGGAAAAAGGTTTGCAAGAGCTTGGCACAGATACGGTTGAAGTAAGATACTTAACGGACGATACCGAAGCTGCCAAAAAATCTGCGGAATTTATTAAAAACCAATTGGAAAACAATCTTCCAGGAATAAAGGTTGCTGTGGAAGCAGTGCCGTTCAGTGTAAGAATCGACAGGGAAAACAAAATGGATTATGATATTCAAATGGCCGGATGGGGGCCGGATTACCTTGATCCAATGACTTTCTCCGACCTTTGGTTAACGGGCGGGGGAAACAACAAAATGAATTACTCAAATTCGAAATATGATGATTTAGTGAAAAAAGCGCAAATTGAATTGGCCAATACCCCAGTAGAATATTATGAGGCGCTGGCTGAAGCGGAAAAAGTGCTGCTTGAAGAGGATGCTGCAATAGTTCCGATTTACCAGCGTGCATCGAACCTGTTAGTCAGTGAAAAAGTTGAAGGGTTTACTTACAATTTAGTCGGCCCTGAGTACAGTTATAAATGGGCATCCGTTAAGTAAAACAGAAGAGAGTATATTCATGCAATATACTCTCTTTTTCCCGTCCTTTTAAACATATAATATCTTTTTCGTTCCATATTCATGCAATAAACGTTTTCCCTTCGCAACTAATAATAGAGCAAAAGTATTTCTACTGGGAGGTGCTGTTATATGGTTAAGTATATTGGCAAGAGGATCGTATATATGATGATTACTTTGTTTTTAATTGTCACGTTCACTTTTTTTCTCATGAAATTGATTCCCGGCACTCCATTTACCAATGCCAGTAAATTGTCAGAAACACAGCTTGCCATTATGAAAGAAAAATACGGTCTGAACGAACCAGTGCCGATTCAATATATGAATTATCTACTAAACATTTTAAAAGGCGATTTAGGAGTATCCTTTCAATTTAACAATGTCGAAGTTACGAATATTTTAATGGATAGCCTTGGCCCTTCCATGGTTCTAGGGTTTCAAGCTATTGTAGTTGGCACTGTATTTGGTGTTGTTTTAGGTGTTATATCGTCTTTGCGGCGAAATACATGGGTGGATTATAGTGCAACTTTTGTTGCGGTGATTGGAAAATCGATCCCATCATTCGTTTTTGCCGGATTATTGCAATATTTTGTCGGCTTAAAGTTAGGCTGGTTTCCCGTTGCCTTTTGGAAGGGGCCGGAGTACAGCGTCTTGCCGACAATTGCTTTGGCCATGTTTCCGCTTGCAACGGCTTCCCGATTTGTCAGAACGGAGATGATTGAGGTGCTTGAATCCGATTATATTACATTGGCCAAGGCAAAAGGAGCAAGCTGGTTTGAAATTTCTTTTAAACACGCTCTTCGAAATGCATTAATTCCAGTTGCCACAATATTAGGGCCGCTAACAGTAAATTTAATGACAGGGTCGCTTGTAGTTGAACAAATTTTTGGGATTCCGGGTATTGGAGAACAATTTGTTAAGTCCATCATGGTGAATGATTACCCGGTTATTATGGGAACGACCATTTTATACTCTGTCTTTTTTGTTGTCGTCATTTTAATAGTTGATCTTTTATATGTCATCATTGATCCGCGTATCCGCTTAGCTGGAGGGAGAGGTTAAATGTCGCAAACGAAAATGTCCAAAAACATGTTTGAACTAATTGAGTTAAATTTGGCCAAAAGTGAAGAAATCGCAAAACCAAGCTTAACATTTTGGCAAGATGCGTGGCGGCGTTTTAAGAAAAATAAAGCTGCGGTTGTGAGCTTAGTGATTATTGGTTTATTAACGATGATGTCTCTCATCGGGCCGCATTTAAGCGGATACGGTTATGATGAACAAATCTCTCAACATGCTAATTTGCCTCCAAGGATTTCAATGTTGGAAAATATCAGCTGGCTCCCATTTGATGGGGAATTAGAAAAGAAAAACGGCGATGTTTACAATGCTTACGAACAAAAAAATGTTGATGTTTATTATTGGTTTGGCACCGATTCATTAGGACGGGACCTTTTTACCCGAGTGTGGAAAGGCGCTCAAGTGTCGCTGTATATTGCCTTGCTGGCGGCTTTGATTGACATGGTGATCGGAGTGGCATATGGAATGATTTCAGGCTATTTCGGCGGCAAAGTTGATAATATCATGCAACGAATCACAGAAGTTCTCATATCAATCCCGAATTTAGTTGTTGTCATATTAATGATTCTTATGTTAAAGCCGGGGATTTTATCCATTACCATTGCACTTACGATTACTGGCTGGGTGAATATGGCGAGAGTCGTCAGGGCCCAAGTTTTAAAATTGAAAAATCAAGAGTATGTTTTAGCAGCGAAAACTTTAGGAGCAAGCAACAAAAAAATTATGGTCAAACATCTTCTTCCGAACTTAACGGGCGTGATTATCATCAACACAATGTTTACGATCCCGAACGCTATATTTTTTGAAGCATTTTTAAGCTTCATCGGTTTAGGCTTGCAGCCGCCTTTGGCATCTTTGGGAACGCTGATTGATGATGGCTATAAAGTGCTCCAATTATACCCTTATCAAATGCTGATACCTGCCGTAATGATCAGCTTAATTATGATTTGTTTTAACATGGTGGCAGACGGCCTCCGCGACGCATTCGATCCCAAAATGCGAGATTAATGGAAAAGCAGGTGAGGAATGATGGAAAAGGTGCTTGAAGTGAAAGATTTACACATATCCTTTCACACTCTTGCCGGTGAAGTGCAAGCCATTCGCGGCGTTAGCTTTGCTCTTCATAAAGGGGAAACATTGGCGATTGTTGGTGAATCGGGATCTGGAAAATCGGTAACATCAAAGTCGATTATGCGATTGCTGCCAGAGGCAAATGCTATCATAAAAAAAGGAAACATTCTTTTTGATGGAAAAGATTTGATAAAGCTTTCGGAAAAACAAATGCAAAAAATCCGGGGAAAAGACATTGCCATGATTTTTCAAGATCCAATGACTTCTTTAAATCCGACAATGAAGGTTGGCAAACAAATCATGGAACCGATTTTAAAACATCAAAAAATCAGTAAAGCAGAGGCAAAAAAACGGGCAATTGACTTGCTAAAGATGGTCGGAATCACAAATGCGGAAATCAGATTTAATCAATATCCACATCAATTTTCAGGCGGGATGCGGCAAAGGGTCGTCATTGCCATTGCCTTAGCATGCAAGCCGAAAATATTGATAGCAGATGAACCGACTACAGCATTAGATGTAACGATTCAGGCGCAGATTTTAGACCTAATGAAAGAGTTGCAAAAGAAAATGGACACATCGATTATTTTTATTACCCATGACCTCGGTGTTGTTGCAAATGTCGCTGATCGGGTTGCAGTCATGTATGCCGGGAAAATTGTGGAGATCGGAACGGTTGATGAAGTGTTTTATAATCCGCAGCATCCGTATACATGGGGATTAATCAGTTCCATGCCAAGTCTTGATGCGGAGGATCAAGAATTATATGCAATACCCGGAACACCTCCGGACTTGCTCCATCCGCCGAAAGGAGATGCCTTTGCTCCTCGTAATCAGTATGCAATGAAAATTGACCTTGAACAAGAACCGCCTATGTTTAAAGTTTCCGACACACATTTCGCCGCAACATGGCTTTTGCATCCGGATGCACCAAAAGTGGAGCCTCCGGAAGCGGTCAAAAGACGCCAATTTCAATTCTCTCATGAAGGAGGCAGAATCATTGGCTGAGAAGGAAAAGCTTGTTGAGGTTAAAAATTTAAAGCTATATTTTAATAAAGGGAAGCCAAATGAAGTTAAGGCTGTCGACAATGTATCGTTTGATATATATAGAGGTGAGACGTTAGGACTAGTAGGTGAATCAGGAAGCGGAAAATCGACCATTGGACGTACGATCATCCGCTTGTATCAAGCAACAGAAGGACAAGTTTTTTTCAAAGGCGTGAACGTCCATGGGAAAAAACCGCCAGCGGAATTAAAAAAGCTAAACCGCAAAATGCAAATGATTTTCCAAGACCCTTATGCTTCATTAAACCCGCGGATGACGGTTGCAGACATTATTGCGGAAGGAATCGATATCCACGGTTTAGCCGAAAACAAAAAAGATCGCTTGGAAAAAGTGTATAAACTGCTTGCAATGGTAGGGTTGAGCCAAGAACATGCGAATCGCTACCCACATGAATTTTCCGGCGGCCAACGTCAGCGGATTGGGATTGCGCGGGCATTAGCTGTGAAACCAGAATTTATCATTGCAGACGAACCCATTTCAGCCCTTGACGTTTCAATACAAGCGCAAGTTGTCAACTTAATGAAGAAGCTTCAACGCGAGCAAAAAATCACCTATTTATTCATCGCACACGATTTATCAATGGTGAAATATATCAGTGATCGAATTGCCGTCATGTATTTCGGGAAAATTGTTGAGCTTGCAGAAAGTAATGAACTTTATCGGAATCCAATTCATCCGTACACAAAAGCACTGCTTTCGGCGATTCCGCTGCCTGATCCGGCTGCGGAACGAGCCAGAAAGCGTATCGCTTATGATCCTTCACAACATCTATATAAACCAGGAGAAGAATACAAATTACGCGAAATAAAGAAAGGCCATTGGGTCATGTGCTCGGAAGAAGAATTCGCACTATATCAAAACCAATTGTGTTAAACGATAAGAAAACAAAACAGTTGGTAAAATCTGTTATGTCAAATGGCGAATCCGCCGCATGTCCGGCGGGATCGCTTTTTTATGACCACTTTTTGACGATCTTTTCATAACTCCTCTAAATGATTTATATTTATTTGAAGTTCAAAATGAACAAAAACGAAAGCAACACAGTCAGATCCAATTCTGATCGGAAACAATATATCCATTTAAAAAGTATATCTATTGTTCTTTTATTATGCGATGAATTTCTTTTATGTCAGCTCCGAGTTCAATGGAGCGTGCGGAAAGTTCCTCAATTACACGTTGTTGACGGGCAACAAATTCTTCCAAATTTTCATAACTTTTAGGAATAGCGGTTATTTTGCGTTCGATTCCGTCTATTTTATGTTCTAAGCGCACTTGTCCTTCATTCAGTTTAGCCATTTCAGCTTCAAGGCGAACTTGCCCTTCATTTAAGCTGGACACCTCAGTTTCGAGCCGATTTTGCCCTTCATTCAGTTTGACAACTTCAGCTTCAAGGCGAACTTGCCCCACATTTAAGCTGGACACCTCAGTTTCAAATCGAGTATTCAGGTCATTTATCCTATTTTCTATACGGATTTGTCCGCTTTTTATTTGGTTCAGTTCCAATAAAATGGTATTTAAAACGTCTTCCATGCGCCGATCCTCCCAAAAACCGAAACTATGGCGAATTTGAAAAGAGACAAAAAATAAATGGAATTCATACATTTTTTATGCAGATGTTTCAAATTTCTACATAAAAAACTGCTAGTGGGATGCAATAAATCAAAAAAGTGCCGGGATTGTTTATTGAAAAAGGATGTGCAGAAATGAAAGTGCGGGGTTTCTTGTAGCTGTTTTAACAGTAAAGCATTTCTTCAAAAAAGGATATGAAAATGCTGAAAAAATGTTGAGATTCATTTAGAGGCGAGCAATTGTGCTTCATTAGTAATCTGATAATTATTATAGAAAATATGTTCGTATTTTTCAAGCTTAATTCTTACAAAGAGTCAGTCAAGACTTTGTGGGAACTTTTTTGGTTCGATGAAAACTGGTGTAAGTCATAGGTTGGCGAACCATTTTTTGAATTTCATCCGTAAGCGCTTTCGGACTCTCATCCCTTGTCATGACAATGAATTGTATACATTTTTTTACCATCCCTTGTGTTCAGACAGGGCATGATAGATCGGTGTCCCGGACGATTGTTGTAAATATGGCACGTTATTCCGCGTTACCTCCGGAAGAAGACGGCGGACATGTTGTTTCGACTTGTTCACGATCGTCTGTTTGGTGGATGCCGTCGACGTCGTTTCCTCCGCCGGCTGCGACGATTCTTCTCCCCAACGACGTCCGAAAAGACGAATCCTATCCATCCGGGCGATCATCGCCTTGAAAAACGCCCCGAGTCCCTTGTCTGTCCAACTATGGCGGTATTTCACCCGATACGCCAGCTGGCTCATCACGCTTTCGGCGCGTCCCATCGGATACATGCCCGTGGGGTCGACTCCTTGCTCCTTCAGCCATTCCCGGTAATCGCAGATTAGACAAGGGCTGATTGACTGCAATCCATCAAACGCTAAAAAAGAGTCTAGGAGAAACGTATAACGGTTTTGTTCCCGGTCCAAATAGTAGTTCCGCTCAAAGGTGACTTCGCCAAACAGGGTTTGAATCGTGGTGCGCCGTTTGTTTTTCAAGTGGTACCGGCGCTTGTCCCGGGTTTCCGCCAATTGTCGGTCGATGTCCTCTAACAAAGCCGTAAACAGCTCGGCGAAGGCGTTTTGCAAGGCTCGAAACAAATCAAGTTCGATCTCATTCCATGTCAACGAATTTGTGGTAAGATGTTGTTGAATCTTCATGGACTCTCTCCTCCTGTTTGGGTGTTTTGGTCAATCATTATCATAACAGGGAGAGAGTCCTCTTTCATGTTTTTGGCTTCGGATCCTACCGCGCTTCGCTTGGCGGCCCCGATGAGGGGAATTGCGAACCTATGTTCCTAATCCCGTCATCGGGGAACTTCTAAGAATTTCTCCCACAAACATTTTACTCACACTCTTACAAAATATTTTGCTTCACGATGTTTAAAAACAAGTTTAAAAAGGAGAAAGTGATGACTGTTATAATTTTGAAAGGAAAGAACAGGTGGATTACGCCCCCTTTTTATTTCAGATGATCTTCCAAAAACTTTTTCAGCACAACGGCCTGATTATGCATTGTATCTTTTTTCCCGTATAGCAAAGTTATTTTTTCCTTTTTGCCCAGCTCAAGCATTTTTGCGATATCGGGTGCAAGATCGGGATTTTGCAGTTCTATTAAATAGGCTTCCTGAAATTTTGCAAATTTCTCGGGATCGTGTCCAAACCATTTCCGTAATTCGTTTGAAGGAGCAAGATTCTTCATCCAATAATCAATTTTCGCTTTTTCCTTCGAAATCCCCCTCGGCCATAATCGGTCAACAAGAACTCTAATGCCATCATCTTCATTATATGGTTCATAAACTCTTTTGATTGTAAACATGTAATCACCTCTTACTTAAATTATAACTGTAATTGTTTTATATTTGATATGGAGACTTTCATTATTTTTAGACAAAATTTAAGTTTTGATAATAGGTGTTCTTGTGTGCATTCAATGGTTGTTCTTTTAGGAAAATTGCATGCGGAGTCAAGGTTAATGGAGAGCAATCACACCATTAATGGTTGAAATTAGTTTATCAATTTTATCATCAAAAGGAGGAAGAAGCCGTTCGCTCAGGCTGTTTTTTCGACAAATCCTGCCTTCATCTATCAACCGTTCAACAACAAGAGCCAATAGCGGTCGGACAAATGCTAAGATTCTATACATAAGTTTATTGTAGGAAAAAAAGTTCTAGGAAAACTTAGATTAAGAGTGGATTAGTCCAAAATTCGGTGGTTAACCTGATAACTTTTGGTTTTGACGCATTTTTTTACCATCATCAAGAATTTTTTGAACTTTTTTAGTATAAGATAAATTTGATATTATAGTTGACGTATATACAAAAAGTAAATATAATAAAAAATGTCACTGCCGAATTAAAATGATTCCGTAGCTCAGCAGGGAGAGCGCCACCTTGACAGGGTGGAGGTCGCTGGTTCGAGCCCAGTCGGAATCATCGATATTGATATAACAAGGGTTCGCTTAACATTCATAATAATTAAAAAAGAAAATGTTGTAGCGAGAATTGCTACAAAAAGCAAAACCACTTCACAAAAAAGTGAGGTGGTTTTTTTGTTGTTTAAATTTGCTCTATAGCTTTTTTCATCAAACGCTGGTCTCTTTTTAGGCTCACCCAATACCCTTTTTTTGAAAAGTGATATGGATTTTGGAAGCACCATAGTGTTGTTTGCTTTCTGTATGAATTTCTATGATTTTGTCGGTTCATTCCTTGTTTTCCCGGTTACGATTCGACTCAACATGTTGAAGCGATGGATAGTACGTACTTCTAGGTATGTCTAGCAACTTTACAAAGCGTTTTAATGGAATACTGGTCTTTATGTTGATCAATCACAGAAATGAGTTCGTCTTGACTTACTTTTTCGCGAATATGGCCATAGCTTTTTTAAAATGTCGTTTTCCTCCTGAAGACGACGAATTTATTTTTGCAGCTTGACAACATCATCTGAATGACAGATGTTCCATCTTCCAAATCGATGGGGGAATATTGCTTAATCCATCTGTAGATCATCAGATACGCCATATTCGCTGCATAAATCTTTCACAGAGCTGCCAGTGTTGTAAAGATCAACAACCATTTTTAGAAGTCTTCATTAAATTTTTTTCTAGTACCATGGTTCCCCATAAGGACACATTCTTTCATTTTTTATTATGGTCAGTTACATGAGATCGGATTAACCCCCGAGTTTTGGACATAGTTACTCTTAGTCTATCTTTTTCTTAAAATAGCTCTCTTTTTCTTGATTA